>NZ_JBPFDS010000002.1:0-153556 GCF_059415065.1 Sporosarcina sp. SAFN-010
GCCCTTTAGAATTCAGAGCTCAAGCCGCTTAACGATTTTTTATTATTTCCACTGTCTACTTGACAGGGAGCAGTTCATCCAGCGGATGAGCTCTTCTCCAAACTTTTTCCCTTACAACTTAAATTCTCGTACCAATCCATTCAAGTTCTCGGCAAGTTGCGCAAGTTGTGCAGAACTGCCCGCCACTTCTTCCATCGAACTGCTCGTTTGTTGCGAAGCAGCTGCCGTCTCTTGAACGCCAGCAGCCGATTGCTCGGAAATAGCTGCGATTTCTTCAACCAACTCGCTCATCTCTTCGCTTCCAGCTGCAATTTCTTCAAGGTTTTGAGAAATGATACCTATATCAGTAGTCATCTTGTTGACAGCACCACTAATTTCAGCAAACGTTTCACGTGTCGTCTTAAGTTGGGCAGTCCCTTTTTCCACTTCTTCATAACCCGACTCAAGCGACCCTGCTACGCTACTAGATTCTTGCTGAATCGTACCGACGATTCCGGTAATATCTGTCACAGATACAGCAACTTGTTCAGCCAGTTTCCGCACTTCTTCTGCAACAACGGCAAATCCTTTACCGTGTTCTCCGGCGCGCGCTGCTTCAATCGCTGCATTCAATGCCAACAGATTCGTTTGATCAGCAATATCCTTAATCACAACGACAAGCTTCGAAATCTCTTGAGACTGGACATCCAATCCTTTAATTTTCGTAACAGCCTCTTGGACGATCGCGTCAATCCGCTGCATCTGTTCAGTAGATGATTCCATCAATTTGGCACCATTCTCAGTCTGATCTAAAACATTTTTAGACGTCTGTTGGATAGCTTCACCTTTTTGGTTTGCATCCTCAACCCGTTCCACAAAACGTTCCATCATCATCGCCAAATCAGTTGCGGTATTTGCTTCACTTTCGATACCTGAAGTCAATTCTTGCATCGTCACTGCGATTTGTTGTGACGCCGCATTCACTTCCGTCGATGACTGAGTCAGCTCCTCACTATGGGCTGAAACTGATGAAGAAACATCATTGATGCTATTCAGCATTTCACGTGTATGCCCACTCATGTCATTCGTAGCAGCGGCAAGCTGGCCTACTTCGTCACGAGAAGTGACAGCCAATGGTTCATGGCTCAGATCGCCGTCAGCAATCAGTTGCATGCGTTCCATTACCCGCTTAATTGGAACCGTAATCACACGTGCCGTAAACAAGGCTGCTCCAATACTGATTACGAGGACTAGAAGTAGCACGATTGAAATCCAAACAAGTGTCTGTTTTCCACTCGCAATAATCTCTTCCCCATGTTTTTGTGTCAATTTTTCCCGTTCATTTGCAATTCTATGATACTCAGCAATCAATTCTGTGCCTTCAGCAGACAAACCATCCAAATTTTTTGCTGCACGCTCTTTACGGTTTTGGTCATACACATCAATGACATCTGACGCTAACTTCTTCCGCCAAGTAATCATTTTATCAATCAAGTCCCCAAAGTCATCTGAAGCACCTAATTTTTCAGCTTCCCCTTGCAATTCAATACCCTCGTCCGTCAAAGTGAAGAATTCTTCTTTATATTGTTCATCACCAAAAAGAACGTATGCCCGTACTGCAGACATTCGTCCCGCCATCGTATTCGCCAGCTTTAGGTCGACCGCCATTAATTGTGTGTCAAACTCTACAATCTCCTGGGTCTTTTGATTAACTTTATTGACAGAAATAATTGTATAAATCCCTAAAGCCATCACTAGCACCACTACTACACCAAACGTTGTCAACAATCTACTTTTCACGCTTTTAAAGCCCGCTCTTTTCTTCATAACGCTCTCCCTCTCATGATTCCTAAGAATCATTCAATCTTATTTCTTATGAATCAATACCATCCGTCATTATAGTCCGAACAAGGTCTAAGGTCACTCGTTTTTACGAAATTTTAATGTTTCTCATTAAATCAAACCTTGGATATCATCCATCTTGCTTACCTCCCAATAAATCAATACTAAATACCTTGTTCAAAAATATTAAATCACAAATGAAACATGATCTTATATTCTCGATTCACAAACCCCGAAATAAACACAATGACCTACTCAAAGGCATGATTATTGTAACATTCCGCTCTAAACTTCAAATGGACATCCTTTTAAAAAGTGGCGCGGATCTTCCCATACCTGATAAGTCGCAATCCAAGTAAGGGTTTGCCCACTTTTTCAAAAATTGACCAGTGCCATTTGAACCAGCTATACGAACAGTTCCGTTTGATATCACCTTATTTATCGGTTACTTTACAAGAGTTTTTAACTGATCAGCTATGGACTCCCTCTACTTAGCTGAACTCCTCAGTAAATAACTGTTATCTCTAGAATTTATTCACAAAGGAGCGTGACGCTGAATTTACTCAACGACCACGCAACTTTTTCCCATCATTTCACTACTTCACAGAATTGAATTCATCATCCAATTCCTAAAATGCAAGCAACATCAAGCAATTTAAAAATGTATCTAGTAGAAGACTTACGATTGTTCGATAAACTTATGACCAATTTGAATCAACCAAAAAGCAGCCTACTCCATACATATAGAGAGGCTGCTCTTTCTTTAATAGTATTCAAGTGAGTGAAATCAATTCTCTTACAACTTAAATTCATTGACCAGTTCATTTAAATCTTGCCCCAACACGGCAAGTTGTGCTGAACTACCCGCCAATTCTTCCATCGAGCTACTCGTCTGCTCTGAAGCAGCCGCTGTTTCTTGAACACCGGCGGCCGACTGCTCGGAAATTGCTGCGATTTCTTCTACTGACTCGCTCATCTCTTCACTGCCTGCTGCAATTTCAGATAGGTTCTCCGAAATAACGCCGATATTCGTAGCCATTTCGTTGACAGCACTACTTATCTCAGCAAATGTTTCTCGTGTCGTCAATAGTTGCACAGTTCCCTTTTCCACTTCCTCATATCCCGCCTCAAGTGAGCCTGCAACACTACTGGACTCTTGTTGAATCGTCCCGACAATACCGGTAATATCTGTCACAGAAACTGCGACTTGCTCAGCCAATTTCCGAACTTCTTCTGCGACAACCGCAAAACCTTTACCATGCTCTCCAGCGCGTGCTGCTTCAATAGCTGCATTCAAGGCCAATAGATTCGTCTGATCCGCGATATCCTTAATGACAACGACTAACTTCGAAATCTCTTGTGATTGACTATCCAACCCCTTAATCTTCGTAACGGCTTCTTGAACGATTGCGTCAATACGCTGCATCTGTTCAGTGGACGATTCCATTAAAGCCGATCCATTTTCAGTCTGTTCCATGACGTTTTCAGAAGCTTTTTGAATCGCTTCTCCCCGCTCATTCGCACTTTCTACACGTTCCACAAAACGTTCCATCGCCATCGCCAAATCGGTAGCCGTATTTGCTTCACTCTCAATTCCGGAAGTCAATTCTGACATTGTCACGGCGATTTGCGCAGATGCTTGATTCACTTCAGTGGATGACTGAGTCAACTCTTCACTATGTGCAGAAACAGAGGATGACACATCACTAATCCGATTTAACATATTACGTGTATTATCACTCATTTCATTCATCGCAACTGCAAGCTGTCCAGCTTCATCTGCCGACAAAATCTCTAGTGGTTCCTGGCTTAAATCCCCTTCTGCCATCAATTTCATGCGATCTCTTACTTGAATAAGCGGTCTAGTAATGACGCGCGTTGTCAAAGCAGAAGATAAGCCACTGACTATCAATGTCAGAAGTGAGACTGCTAGCACCCATCTTAGCGTCATTCTTCCACTGTAAATGATTTCATCACCATGTTTAACCGTTTGTTTTTCTCGCTTATTCGCGACTCTATGATACTCAGCAATCAATTCAGTACCTTCTATAGATAAACTCTCCAAGTTCTTGATAGCCCGCTCTTTCCGGTTTTGGTCGTACATATCAATAACATCTGTTGATAATCTTTCATTCCAAGTAGTAGTCTTATCTACTAAATCTCCCAAATCCCCCCCTAACTTCTCAGTCTCTCCTTGAAGATTAGTTGCATATTCCGTTAATGACTCGAATTCTTCTTTGTATTGCTCTTCTCCGAATAACATATACGCTCGTACAGCAGACATTCGACCAGCCATCGCATTCGCGAGCTTTAAATCTGCAGCAACTAACTTAGTGTCGTGTTCAATAATGTCCTTTGTTTTCTCGTTAACTCGTTGCACCGAATTCAAGGTGAAAAATCCTAATCCTAGCACTAGTAACATAACAATCCCAAAAGCCCAGTAAAGGCGTGATCTAATGCTTTTAAATCCCATTCTCTTCTTCATAATCATGTCAATCCCCTTCTCACAATTTGTAACAGTACAATAGACGCATGCACTTACAATTCATCCCAATCAACAATTATAGTCTTAAAGACTTCTAAAGTCACCATAATTATAAAAATATACCCATGAATTAAAATAGGACGTTTATATTAAAAAAACAGCCTACTCGCTGTGTTGATTGAGTAGGCTGTTTCTATTCAGGAAATCTGTGTTTGCGCTCGGACTTCCTTTATTTTATTCCTTTTCGATAAAATCCATACCGCCACCACCAGTACACCGCCAGTAAAGATGAGCGTCCATGTACTACCTGTAATTCCAGCGATAATGAAAGAAATCAGTGCAATCGTTGCATTCAACATCGCATAAGGAATCTGCGTCTTTACGTGATCGATGTGATCCGCCCCAGCACCTGTTGAAGACAAAATCGTCGTATCGGAAATCGGAGAACAATGATCCCCGAAAATTCCTCCTGACAATACGGCACCAATACAAACGAGCATATGTGCATCGAGCGCTACTGCCATCGGAATTGCGATTGGCAACATAATTGCGAATGTCCCCCACGACGTCCCGGAAGCCAGTGCCATAACGGCACCTACAACAAAAAGGATTGCCGGGATGATAAACGCAGGTACATTGCCTTGCATAATCTCTACAATAAATGCCGCTGTCCCCATCTCTTCAATCACTTTCCCAAGCGACCATGCAAGAATAAGCGTCGCTGCCACGTAGACCATCTTCTGCATACCTGTAGTATAAATATCGAAGATTTCATTGAACTTCTTCACCTTATAAATGAGCATTAGAATAATAATCGTCACTGCTGCAAACAAATAAGCAGTACTCAACGCTACCCGGAAATCTCCACCCGGGACCGGTTTCATAGGGAAACCTTTTGAGATTAATAGTCCAAATAAGGTAATAAACAATACAGTGAGTGGTAGCCAAATCAGTATCGTTTTACTCCCAGTCGTATACTCTTTGAGTTCTTCAGCCTTCCTAAGCGGTTTAGACTCTGGCCAATACAACTTCCCTGTTTGACGAACACGGTTTTCAGCATTTGCCATCGGTCCAAAATCTAGCTTTGAAAAAGCAATAAGTGGAACGAGAATTACCGTCAACAACGCATAAAATTGAAAAGGGATTACATGGACGAGCGTACTGTATTCCGAATCAGAAATTCCAATCTTATCGAACTCAGCACGAATGAGCCCCATGATATAGACCCCCCAACCTATAAACGGGATGAGGACAGCGACCGGAGATGCCGTTGAATCGATAATCCATGCGAGTTTTTCCCGAGAAATCTTAAGCTTATCAAAAATCTTCTCAAAAACAGGTCCCACAATTAACGGAGTTCCTAAATCTGAGAAAAAGATCAAAATCCCTCCGAGCCAAGCTGACACTTGCGCTTGAGCACGTGTCTTTATGTACTTTACTGAAGCCGCGGCAAGCGCTGCACCACCGCCCGATTTTTCCATCAGCGCAACAAATCCACCGATGAAAAATAGTAGGATCAGCACCGCAGCATTATAACTGTCAGTCAGTTGAGGAAATAGATAATCCCCAATCACGCCTGTTGTCGCCGTCAATGGATTCCCACCCACTAACAAAAGTACCCCCGCAAAAACTCCAGAAAATAAAGCGATGATTACATTTTTACTCACAATCGCCAACACTACCGCCACTAAAGGCGGGACTAACGAAACCAGCCCCATATGCTCCATGCATTCATCTCCATTCGTCTGCCTATACATAATAATGTATTATTATACACAACTGCGTATATCCAAGCAATGGATTTTTTTAATATTGCTTGGAGGGTAGAAGATTCTCCGCGGAGCAGGTTCTTATCCCAATCATAAAGCTGATCCCACTAAAGCCTTCAATAGCCCTCTAAATTCAAGCGAAGCGCACCCAATTAATCCCTTTATGCAGGTGAATTGTGCCTCGTTGCCGATTAATTCCCCAATGTTGCCGATTCTTCGCTTGAAATTGCCGATTCCACTCCTCATAGTTCCGATTCTTCCCCCAAAACTACCGATAAGCGCTGTCATCTTTCCGATTCCCCTTTTACCATGCATTTTCCCACTAGAATCAAGCGTAGCGCTACCAATTAATCCCTTATACCAGTTGAATTGTGTCCCGTTATCGAGAAACTTCGCTGAGTGTCGGAGAAATCTAGAGATGTGATAGAGAAAACCTTACACATGATTGGCAAAAGCTCTTGTGTGATGAACAAATCATCATAAGTGATCAACAACACAAAAAAGACCCATCTCGCCAATGTGAAGATGCACCCGCTTCTCGAATGACTCCATTCCAAAAGTATGTACACAATCCCTGCATCACGATAGCCGTGATAATAGGCAATACCGATAAGATTCGTGTACCAAGTGATTACACCGAGCCTCATTGTTTTTGAAATATGCTGAACGAGAAGTAGAAATACAGAAAACGACAACATCGTACCTGTAATCAGCCACTCTCCGGACCCAATGAAAAGAACAAATCATATACGCCCATGTGCTTGTTCTAATCAGACACGCCGTCCTTACCATTTGGTAAGGACGGCGTAAGATGATGCAGCAACTTATTCTAATGTGTTTAACTTCCCTCTTATAAATTTTGCCCGTGCTTCAATGAAATCCAATATATATTCCGGTTCCTTATCAAATAGTTGTACATCTTCTTTTTTATAAGGATCTTTTTGAATATATGGCCTTATCAAATCATACATATCTTGTATTTTCGGCTTCAAATATTCTACATTAAATTGGTTGTTTAAAATAACTTCTAGCAAGTCTTTGTATTGATGTCGAAATGTTTTTACGTCGAGAATCCTAGCGGTAAGCGTATTAAATCCTTCGATTCGTAAATAGTCTTCCTCCATCACTTTCCCATTTACATCCCTTCCCCATGTTGCATCGTAATCCCACGGGATGATTTCGAATAGCTTTGTTTCGCTATTCTGGTATAGAGCGTAATTATGAACAAAACCATCGAAATTTTGAGTGAAAATAACACCAGCCAACCAGCGTAGATACTGATCAACATTGAGGTATTTCACAATTTCATTTTCAAAATCAGTTTTTGAAATCGTATTAATTTCAATAATCATTTCTTGTAAATGAAATTCATCTTGTTCTGTCCCATATTTTTGTTCATAGCCAAACTTAAGTGATTTCTTTACTTCTTTATCAAGATCACTCATTAACGAAAAGTTAGCATCACCGTCAACCGCATAGAATATTGGTCCTTTCGGTAGTTGTCGATTCGCAAGGAAATGCTCATCAACTGATTCTAATTCCAAATAAAGCCCCTCATTTTTTCCATTCAATTTCATATTTACAAATCGGGACTTTGGCGATAAGCACCCTATTTCATTAAAAAAATCGAGTGATAATTTATTTCTTAGTAAAGAAGGATCTTTGTATTCCGCATTGATATGAATTTCTTTGGCTTTTCTATACGTACTAGGTTTATAAAATGAAATTTGATACGACTTCTTTCGTAAATCCCGGATATGGGAGCCACGATAAGCGACGTCAATATCATACTTTTTCTTGTTAATCGTTAGCTTCGCAGGGACAGGATCGTCACACCAAATATCTTTCTGAAGTTCACTTAAATCTAAAGGATGAATAAAAAGATGATATTCAGGTATTTTTATGTTGTTATCCACACGATTTCTTTCCTTTCAATTTTATATTATTCATATGAAATTAAATTGAATGATGCCACAAAGGGATTCGGAATTTTATTTTATTTTCGAAGAGTATACGATTGTCCCTAACATTTTTAGTACAACCTCATATCTTACATTAGGGGAACGGAATTTGGTGTAGCATGGGTTGAAAAAGGAATACCCATCCCCTCTTTTTCTAATAAAGATGAAAGGAGGTATGAGTATGTCACAATTTGCTTTTGACGATATTCAGAATGCAGTCCAACGGGCTAACAACAACGGTTTAAATAACTTCATGCACCAGGATCCTTTTAGCAACGAACGGCGTACGAGCAGGAAACGACGCTCTTCGCGGAACCAACGACGCACGAGCAGGAATCGTTGCTCTTCGCGAAACCAACGACGCACAAGCAGAAATCGTTGCTCTTCGCGAAACCAACGACGCACAAGCAGAAATCGTTGCTCTTCGCGGAACCAACGACGTACGAGCAGAAATCGTTGCTCTTCGCGGAACCAACGACGTACAAGCAGAAATCGTTGCTCTTCACGGAACCAACGACGTACGAGCAGAAATCGTTGCTCTTCGCGGAACCAGCGACGTTGCTGTAGAAGGAATCCATTTAATTGGAATAACTTCTTATTTTAAAACACTACGAGGTAATTTTCCTCTTACAGAAGAGTATGTCACTTTACGTTCTTTAATGAACTGTTCGGTGCATCCGTATAATAAAGTTAACTAGTTCTTACTAGTTAACTTTTATTCGGGTTATACCTGTCAAAACACAAAGTAGAAATAAAAAAGATGGGTCGACCAAGGCAGATTTCTTCTGATTTGTCCTGGTGTGTTTGCATTTTCAAAAGGCAATAAGTTATTACTTCATCGAGACATCATTCGAAAAAATATTAATAAATAGAAGGACATAACATATTTTAGCTGATGATTGTCATTTGCGACCAACCATGTCCTCGCTACTATTCGACCTCGGTAAGAAGATTAAACCTTTATTCCTATCAATTCTCTGGACTGTTTTTGTTCGTGTTGCCCATTCTCTTACTGATCTACAACTTCGATGCCCTAGAGTTCCTGTTCTTCTTCGAAACTCTGTACGCAGCCCCCGTTCCTCACACCAGTTGAATTGTGTCCCGTTATCGAGAAACTTCGCTGAGTGTCGGAGAAATCTAGAGATATGATGAAGAAAACCTCACGCGTGATTGGTAAAGCCCCATTTGTGATGAAGAAATCATCATAAGTGACCGACAACACAAAAAAGACCTATCTCGCCAATGCGAAATAAGTCTATCTAACTCTAACTAGCATGCATAAATCAAAACTCACTCCCCGCAGTTCCGTAATCTAACTCCTCTCCTGAACCGTCCGAACTTGTTGGGTCCGCAGCGACACGGTAATTCCTGTTATGATGATGAATCCACCAACTAGCTGTGGCAAGCTAATGACATCGTGCAAGATCACATAGCTAAAAATCATCGCGATGAATGGCTCCAAGTTTAGTAACAAGGAAATGTTCGATGCACCTGCTTCACGGATGACTCCATTCCACAAGTATGTACACAATCCATGCATCACGATAGCCGTGACAATAAGCAATACCCAGTAAGTCCAATCAACTTGCATAGTTGACGGAATCGCCTTCCAGGAAACAAACGGCAACAAGCCTATCATGCCAATGAGATTCGTGTACCAAGTAATCACTCTGACGCTCATTGTTTTTGACATATGCTGAACGAGAAGTAGAAATACAGAAAACGACAACATCGTTCCTGCAATCAGCAGCTCGCCGCGCCCAATGGAAGGGACAAACCAAGTTCCCTGGGTAATGACAAGCCATACTCCGCAAAGCCCTATCAGTGCACCGCCCCAAAATATTAGTCGTCTCTTCTCTTTGAAATAATAAACGGAAAGTGATACCGTCACGATCGGAGAGAGCGCTAGAATCAGTGATGCTGTCACCGGATCCGTGTACTGCAAACTTGCATAAAAGCTCCACTGATTAAACGAAACACCGATTATTCCGCCCACTGTGAGTAACAGCCAACCTCTTTTGTCAATTCGAATACCACGAACTTGCCGCCGAGTCACCGTATATAGAAACATCAATATGAACATTAAACGGATGATGGCAATGATTCCCGGATTAAACTGCTTCACTAAAATTGACCCAAAAACAAAGTTACTCCCCCACGCAGTAACACAAAACAATCCGATCAGATACATCTTCATTTGACTGCGTTCCAATAGTTTCACCTACTATCTAAAAAGGGATGGCTATACTCAGCCATCCCTTACTAATTACACTGCTAGATTTACAATTTTACCTTTCACCATCACACAGCGGTCGACCGGTTTCCTTGCTACCACTTCAGCTGTTGACGCCGCATCAAAGAATACAAAGTCAGCTTTATCTTTCACTAACGGCCACACGCGTTCACCATCTGCATTTAACGGAGTCACACCATTCGTTGCAAATCGTAGCGATTGGCGCAATGATTTTTCTTCAATTTTACGTGAGAGTTCTCCGAAACGTGTCACTTTTTCTAGCACGTCTCCTGTTCCATACGGGCTCCATGAATCATAGAATCCATCGCATCCGAATTGAACTCGCACACCAGCTGCATCTAACAATTCAATCGGTGGCAACGTTCTATTTAGATTGATTGGCACCGTGGACATAATGGAAACATCCTGTGAAGCGAGACGTTCTGCAATCTTCAACTGTTGCCCCACAGCGACATCTCCTAAACAAAACGAATGGCTCAACGCGGTTCGACCTCGATACCCTGCATCCTCCACGATATCTATCCACTTGTCCGAAGTGTAATAACCAACCATTCCTCCATCATGTAAATGGATGTCAACGTCTGCGTCAAATTCAGTCGCAATGTCCATCACCTCGTGAAGCGAGCGTTCAATGGACTGGTCAATTCCAGCAGGATCGAGTCCACCTACGATTGTCGCTCCACTTCTCATTGCTTCACGCACTAACGCGGGGACTTCATCCCGAAGCAATCCGTGTTGAGGAAATGCCACGATTTCGTGAGTCACGATGCCTTCGAATGCCTGGAGCGCTGCTTTCACACCTTCTAAGTTTTTCAACCCGATATACGGATCAACATTCACATGCGTACGGATATGTGTAACTCCATATCCAAGAAGTGTTTCGATCATTTTCTTTGCCCGCGTCTCCGTTGAACCCGCCAATTCTTTAAGCTCCGCCGCTTCATGTTGCAACCGCTCTTTCAAATTTGCAACTGGAGTAACTGCTTTCCAGTCTAAAGTCATATAGGTCTTATCCAAATGATTGTGCATTTCTTTTAACGGTGGCACTGCCAGTTTGCCCTTCATATCAATCTGTTTGCCATCCATACTGACAAGACTATTAGCATCATGGATTTCTTCAATCACACCATCCACAACTTTCAATGTATGCAACGCAGTCTCGGTTTCAACTACCCCGTTATCCATCAATCGGTTACCCGTCTCCAACTTAACATTTACAAGCCACGTTGTTTCAGTCACGTCGAACGCCCCCTATCTGAACACTGTTCTTTACGTTGCCATTTTCAGATACCACTTTCCCTTGGAAAATGACTCGTGTAATTGGTTTACGACGCGCTACTGCTTGAGCCGAACAAACTGCATCGATCAGCAGGAAGTTCGCATCGTCTCCAACCTTAGGCCAGACTGCATTCCCATCATCGTCGAGAGGCATGATTCCAGCTGTCGCATATTGCCACGAACGATTCAACGAATATTCATCCATGAATCGGAAGCGTTCTGCCAGAATGGATAACTTTTCAATGGTATCGCCGGTTCCATAAGGGGACCAGTGGTCTGTTAAACTATCATGTCCTAGCGATACATTGACACCGTTCTTCTGTAAATACTGGACAGGAATTGTTTTACGGTTCGTAGGGATTGTCGTCGTGACGTCGATTTGAGCTTCCCTTAAAATCGCTGTCATATTATCCAGTTCAGCACCCTCTAAATCGCCAAGTGCAATTGCATGGCTAATTGTAGTTTGCCCTTCCTTCCCTGCTTGTGTCGCAAGTTCAGCTAGTTTTTTAAATTCAAACGCCCCGAGAGAGTCGCCGTCATGGATATGTATATCCAATCCTTTACCAGATTCCGTCGCAATGTCCATCGTCGTTGCGAGTGAACGCTCAATATCTCTATCAATCGTTGCTGGATCTACTCCCCCCACTAGTGTTGCTCCTTTACGCATCGCTTCCCTCATTAAGGCTTGAGAATTTGAACGTAATAAGCCGTGTTGCGGGAAAGCTACAATGTCATACGTTAACATGCCTTCGAATTTCGCAAACGCTTCTAACGTAATTTCAATATGGTTTGTTCCGATTTGCGGATCAACATTACAATGCGATCGAATATGGGTATGACCTTGAGACAACAACCATTCAATCATTTTCTCTGCACGTTGCAACGCAACTGGCAACTGTTGTGGCAAGAGTTTTTCTTCCTCTTCTATACGAGTAACAATGCCATTTGTGATTGGAATGCATGCTTTCCAAGGACCGCTAAAGTAGGTTTTATCCACATGGATATGCATTTCTCGCATCGAAGGCATGAGTAAGTTTTCTCCAGCATCAATAACTGTATCTGATGTATCTGTCAGTGATTCACCGATCTTTTCAACTTTTCCATCTTTCACAAACACATCACATACGGTCGTATTTGTTGCAACTACTCGTTCCCCTTCGTAACGGAATCCAGTTTCCAACGTTACATTTTTCAATAACAAAGTCGTCAATACCATCACTCCTTCAAAAGGATAGAGTAAGGACGTGATTATCGCCCTTACTCTTTAACTTCAACGATTACTTAACCGTTGTTTCATTGATTATTAGATAATTCGATGGACTCAACCAGAAATCCTTCACATCGTTATTGTACACAGCAAGATGCTCATAGTTTCGGATTGGAATATAAACCGCATCGTCCATCTCTTGTTGCATCGCTTCTTTATAAATTTCTTCACGCTTACTTGGTTCACTAGCTCTTGTTGGAGTGCTGGTGATTGTCATTTACGATCAATCCTTTGCAGAAACGTACTCGCTATTATTCGAGCTCGTTAAGAAAATCCCACTCCTCATAGTTCCGATTCTTCTCCCGAAACTGCCGATAACCGCTGTCATTTTGCCGATTCTCTTTTCAGCAGGCATTATGTCATTAAAATCAAGCGAAGCGCTACCAATTAATCCCTTACATCTGTTGAATTGTGTCTCGTTGCCGATTAATTCCCCTATCTTGCCGATTCTTTACTTGATAATGCCGATTCCACTCGTCATAGTTCCGATTCTTCTCCCGAAACTGCCGATAACCGCTATCATCTTGCCGATTCTCTTTTCTGCAGACATTATGTCATTAAAATCAAGCGTAGCGCTACCAATTAATCCCTTAAATCGGTTAAATTATGTCTCGATATCGAGAAACCTCGCTGAGCGTCGGAGAAATCTGGAGATGTGATGGAGAAAACCTTACTAGTGATGGCAAAGTCCCCTTGTGTGATGAAGAAATCATCATAAGTGATCGACAACGCAAAAAAGACCCATCTCGCCCATGCGAAACAGGTCTCTTCTATATAATATTATCGATTCACCGTAAAGCGACTTAAGAAATCTTGCAGCCGCTCACTTTTCGGGTTCACTAAAATGTCTTCAGGATGTCCCTCTTCCTCAATCACACCGTCGTTCAAAAAGACGACGCGGTCAGCGATATCGAGTGCGAAATCCATTTCGTGCGTGACGAGAATCATCGCCATTTCGCCTTCTTTCGCGAGATCACGGATGACTTCAAGCACTTCACCGACAAGCTCAGGGTCAAGAGCAGACGTCACTTCATCAAACAACATGACTTTCGGTCGCATCATGAGTGCCCGCGCCATAGCAACACGTTGCTTTTGGCCACCTGAAAGTTGAGCAGGATACAGATCGATTTTATCTCCCAAACCAACCTTCTCCAGCATTTCGACAGCCGTCGCTTTCACTTCTTTCATACTTTCATTTTTCACAAGGACCGGCGCTAGCATACAATTCTCCAGTATGGTCATGTGGGGGAACAGGTTGAAATGTTGAAATACCATTCCAATATCCCCACGTATAGAGTGCAAGTGAGAATCATCCGCTCTCACCCACTCACCTTTTTTCTCCATTTGCCAAAGGTTTCTTCCACCTACATCGATCACGCCCATCGTTGGTTCTTCGAGCGTCATAAGCATTCGGATAATCGTCGTTTTTCCGGAACCACTTGGTCCAATCAACGCCACTTTTTCCGCAGGCTGAATGTCCAAGTCTATTCCTTTCAGCACTTCGATATCCCCAAATGATTTATGGACATCTGTATATTTCACTATTGGTTCATCCATTAGAAATCTCCTTTATTAAAAACATATTGGCTCTCATTCGCTTAAGAAGTCACTGCTTTTTTATCAAACTTACGATTATATTTCTTCTCTAATTTGCTGATCAATATCGCTGAAGGATAACTCAACAACAGGAAGAACAACGCTACGACCGTTAGCGGCTCCACGAACTTGTAATATTGTGATCCATAGTCATTGGCAATGTGCAGCATAGCTACAACACCGATCGTTGACGCTAGTGGAACTTCTTTAAACATGATAATTAAATAATTCCCAAGCATCGGGATTGTTGGGGGAATTGCTTGAGGAAGAATAATTTTTGTCCACTTTTGTCTTGTAGATAAATTCAGTGCAGTGGACGCTTCCCATTGTCCTTTATCCACAGATTCGATTCCGGATCGGTACACTTCAGACATGTACGTGCTGAAATGAATTCCGAGTCCTAAAATCGCTGCAACGAACGGATTAAGTGAAACGCCGACGACCGGGATTACTGGCCACGCGTAGAATATGAAAAACAATTGGACAAGCGGCGGCGTCGATCGGATGAATTCTGCGATCCAGCCAAAAATACCCCGCACAATCTTCGATGGAATGCGACTCATGAACACCCAGAAGAATCCGAAAATCGCTGCAAACAAATAACAAGCTAACGTTAAGCCCACTGTAATCCAAAGCCCTTTTGCAATAAGCGGAATGGTCTCAAAAAATACGGTCCAACTCCAATTCATCCGAGAGCCACCCCTTTCTTCGACATACTCTCCATTTTTTTAGTGAATGCAATGAGAGGCAACGCAATCACGAAGTACATCACGAGGAGAAGCAAATAGACTGTCGGGGAATCCGATAAATGTGTGCTTCGGTAAATATTTCCGTAGTACAGCAAATCCGTTAATCCAATCAAAGAAACGAGTGAAGTCGCCTTCAATATTTGAATCAAGTAGTTGCCGTATTCCGGGAGCATCATCCGAATTGCTTGAGGGATAATGATGTGGCGCATGCGCTGAAATTTGGTTAAGTTCAGTGCAACCGAAGCTTCTGTCTGACCTGCCGGAACTGCTTGAATCGATCCCCTGACAATTTCAGACATATATGCTCCGTAGTTTAATGAAATCGCGAGCACCGCGACCCAAATGTCACTTCCCAGATGGATATTAAATAGACCTGGGAGTGCATAGGAAAACCAAAATAATTGTACGATCAACGACGTTCCTCTAAAAATTTCAACATAGAAACCGGTCACCCCTGTAACTAACCGATTCGTTGAAACGCGCGACAGGCCTGCGACAAGTGCAATAATCGTACTACAGATAATCGAGAGTACGAGCACCAGCAGTGTCACTTTTAAGCCCTGCACGAGGGTAGAAAATATATCGGGTAAAGAACCCACAAACACCACTCCATTGTGTACGATTTAATAATCTTTACTAGTTTACAAGTTGAAGAACCAAGAAAAGGGTCATGCCGAACACGGCGTGACCCGATCGTTTTCTTAGTAATTCTCACCGCTACAAACACTTTCAGTCGTAATGTCGTTATCGACCGTGTTCATTTCTTCAGTAAAGCCAAACGGTTCGATCAATGCTGCAATTTCGCCGTTCTCCTTCATCTTTTTAAGTTCCGCATTGTATGCTTCACGTAACTCATCATCTTCGTTCAAGAATGCTGCTGCGCCATAACTAGGAACTCCTTCAATCTCTGGCTGTTCGAATTCATTTACAAACTCAAGCTTGTCGATGTTAGCAGATTCAAGTGCCATTTTAATCGTCATTTCTGTTCCAGTTGTCACAGCCGCACGACCTGATTCAACAGCTGAAAATGATGCTGGAATGTCCGGAACCATCATGATTTGGCTTTCATTGACGCCTTCCTTAATCATGAATTCCTTCTCTGTCGCACCACTCATCACTGCAACTTTTACATCAGGGTTCGCAGCAATATCTTTATAACTTTTCAAGTTCATCGGATTTCCCGTTTCAACGATCAATCCTTCACCATATTTAATTTCCGGTTCACCAAACGCTACGTTTTTACAACGGTCCGGAGTAATCGCCATTCCCGCTGTAATGACGTCAAACTTACCTGCGCCCAATCCTGGAATCAAGTTCCCGAACTCCGACAACTTCCCGTCGACTTCGTCTATCCCCAGGTTTTCAAAGACCGCTTTGGCAATAGCAACCGCAGCTCCTTGTAATTCTCCATCTTCTTCATATGCATACGGTTTCTCATTGGCAAAGCCGACTTTGACAACGCCTTTCTCCTTCAAATCTTCTAACTTACTTCCACTTTCTTCTTTCCCACATGCTGCTAAAACGACTAGCATCATGATTGCCAAAAACCCAACCAACGATTTCTTCATTATTCTCCTCCTTGATATTTTCATTCTCCTCCTTGATATTTTCATAAAGCAAATTTTCAGTACATCATTAACCGTATCATACCTGATTTTTCATTACAAACCGATTTCTGCGTTTTCCACCAATGGATATAAAAGGTAATATTCGTTTAACCTAGTGATGATAACGGTTACAAGAGATCTAAATTACTGAAAAAATAGTTTAAAAAGTTTTTTCAATAGGCTAAAAGTATTTCATTTTGAACGAAATGTGAATTTGACTTATTTTTAATTTTATAGAGAAAATAGCGACTTTTATTCGTTTTTTAATCATAAAATAAACATCTCAAAAAGAGATTTTGGGTTCTTCAGTTCCAGTTTAAAGTGGTCATCTTATAAAGATGCAGCCATGCCAATTAATCGTTTAATTCCAGTGAATTGTGCCAGTTGTCGTAAACGATTCAATGTCTCTGAGAAATCTGAAAATATGATAGAGAAAGGCAAACCAAAAGAAAACGCCTTTCTACCTCAATTGGCAGAAGGGCGCTACTCATATTAAAACTGATAAATCGCTCCATACTTTTCTGTTAAATACTGTACCAAATAGGTAGGATTCAACTCTTCCGACGTGACTTGTTTCAGAAGCTCCAGTGGTTGTTTGGTCTTGCCGTGACGGTGGATATGCTCCGTAAACCATTGGCGGATCGAGAGGAAATCATTTGTCTGCAGACACCTTTCAAACGGTATCTCTTTTTTCATTGTATTGTGCAGTTGAGCAGCATACAGATAGCCCAATGTGTACGATGGGAAGTAGCCGAAATCACCGCTTGACCAATGGATATCCTGAAGCACACCATCCCGATTGTTTTCAGGAACTACACCTAAATACTTCTGCATAAGCTCATTCCAGATATGCGGCAGTTCCTCTGCTTTCACATCACCATTAAGCAATGCTTTTTCCAACTCATAGCGAAGCATGATATGCATCGAATAAGTCAGCGGGTCTGCTTCGATTCGAATCAAGGAAGCTTTCACATCATGCAAAGCTAAATAGAAGTCTTCAAGAGAAACGGACTTAAAATGGTCTGGTGCAAATGAACGGAACCAGTCATAATTCGTTTCCCAAAATCCTTTATCCGCCGTCACAAACATCTCCCAATACAACGACTGTGACTCATGCATTCCCATCGAACTTGCAGCTGAGAGCGGCGTCCCCATTAGATTTCTACCGATATTCTGCTCATACAACGCATGTCCGCCCTCATGCACAGCACTGAACACGCTGGTCCTGAAATCATTTCCATCGTACTTAGTCGAAAGTCGGACGTCATTAGGATTAATCGCAAAACTGTAAGGATGTGCAGATGTGTCGAGGCGTCCATCCTCGAACCGATATCCAATCATCTTCAGCATTGCCTCACTTAACGCTTTTTGGCTTTCTACTGGAAATGTGGTCTTCAATAGCGGGACATCCGCCTTCACAGGACTCGCTTGAACTTGTCCTATCAATCTCGTCAACGATTTTCGAAGCTCTGGAAACACCTTATCCAACATTTCCACAGTAACCCCTGTTTCGTTATTATCGAGTAACGCATTGTATCGATCGCCTTCATATCCCCAGAGTTCCGCAAACTCTTGGTTGTATCCGACAATCTCCGTTAAATAGGGCTCAAATAAGGAAAAGTCATCTTTCTCTCGTGCTTCCTCCCAAACGGATTCCGCCTTCGAGCAGAGTGTCACATATCCTTGATAATCTGCATTGGGAATTTTTCGATTCTTATCATATACTCGCTCACACTCTTCAGCTACCTTCCGAATGAATTCATTCTCAGATGTCATTTTCATTTCATCGATGAAATCTTTCATTCGATCTGACGTTTCCACTTGCTGCAGTTTCCCTGATAGAATGCCGACCACTTCCGAACGTTGGTCCACTCCACCGTGTGGAATCTGAGTGTGTGAATCCCATTGAAGAGTCGTCAGTGCTTCCTTAAATGCATTTTGCTCTTTCAAAAATTCCAGAAACTTCTTCTCTTTACTAGTAAATTCAACCACATTATTCACCTCATTCACATACGAATTATCGTCGGTTACTCTTCGGATCGAACGCATCGCGCAAACCATCGCCAATGAAGTTAATGGACAGAACCGTCATAAGAATTCCTAGACCCGGCGGCAGCCATACTTCGGGTTGATCCCGAAGTACTCTCAGATTTTGAGCTTCCGAAAGCATATTTCCCCAAGTTGGCGTTGGCTGTGGAATTCCCATTCCGATGAAACTCATACCTGACTCAATTATAATCATCGTCGCCATCATGAGAGTTGCATTCACGATAATTGGTCCAACTGCATTTGGTAAGAAGTGCTTCCAAATGATACGCAAATCACTCGCACCTAGTGCCTTTGCTCCAGTAATGAATTCTTCCTCCCGTAGCGATAGGAATGCTCCACGAATTAGTCTCGTCAACGTTGGCCATGTCGTGATTGCGATAATCGTCACGAAGACGCCTATGGTTACATTATCCAATAACGCAATAATTGTTAACGCTAGCACGAGAAATGGAAGAGCTAATACCAAATCTGCAGCACGCATTATCACACTATCTACTTTACCGCCGTAATAGCCACTAACCGCACCCGTAACAACGCCAATTACCAGTGTAAACAGCATCGCGCTGAATCCGACAATCAATGAAATCCGACCACCGTACAGCAATCGTGCCCAGTTATCACGTCCTGAACTGTCTGTGCCAAGTAAATGTCCATTGCCCGGAGCGCTGTCGACCATCAGCAAGTCCCCTCTTTCAGGATCAAACTTCGTCAGTAACGGCGCAAACACTGTTGCTAAAATTATGAGAATCAAGCATATTACACCGATGACTGCAAGCTTATTCTTCATGAATCTTCGCAAAGAGAGCTGAAATGGACTCTTCGGCTTCGCTTTATTCCGAGCCACCCTCATGGTGGGTTGTTCATTCATAGCGTTTTGCATTCTTTCTCACCTCATTCATAGCGAATCCTCGGATCCACTGCACTATATAGCATATCTGCAAGTAAGTTTCCCAATAGAATCGTCACACCCAGCAGTAAGTTTATGGCCATGACAACTGGATAATCCCGGTTCGTAATGGACGTGATGAATAACGTACCAAGTCCCGGGTAGTTAAATACTTGCTCTGTGATGACAGCACCACTCAATAAAGCACCAAATTCAAATCCAAGCAACGTAATAATCGGAATGATGGCATTCCGTAACGTATGCTTGTATAAAATGGACGTTTCACTCATTCCTTTAGCTTTGGCTGTTTTAATATAGTCACTACCGAGAACGTCCAATACTTCCGACCGCATGTAACGCATATAGGTAGCCGTTCCAGCTAACCCAAGCGTTAGTCCTGGTAAAATCATATGATGCAGGCGGTCCATAACGAGTCCAAGTCCTGTTGCGTCAACACTTGACACTGTCCCTTGTGCAGGGAACCATCCGAAACTAATCGCAAATACAAAAATGGCAATCAATCCAAAGAAAAAGTTAGGAACTGCAAGACCTATAAATCCAAATGCGGTTGCACTATAATCAAGCATCGAGTACGGATATTTCGCCGAATATAACCCAATTGGAATAGCCACAATTAGTGTAATGGCGAGTGCAAACGTACCTAAATAAATGGTATTCATTAATCGCTCGCTAATCAGGTCTTTCACCGATCGACCATTGTAAGTAATGGATTCACCTAGATCCCCTTTTGCGACCGTACTAACCCAATGAAGGTATTGCACAGGAATGGGGTCGTTCAATCCGAGTTCTTCCTTCCGTTGTTCGTATACTTCAGGATCAATACTTGGATCTAAGATCTTTCCTGTGAATGGGTCTCCTGGGGCTGCTTTTGCCAAGCCAAATATTATAACTGTGAGCAAAAAGAGCATAGGTATAAAAACAAGAATCCTTCTTATTAAATACTGAAACATAGTTGCCCCCCTTAAATTCGCACTTTTTACGATTCACGGCCGGTTTGACTACCGGCATATTTACCTGTTTTACCGCGTGACCCACCACTCATGTGTATTATTCATAATAGTAAATGGTAACGGATCAATTCCCTCAACACGGTCACTCATAACCCATAAGTTGTCTTTCACGTATAAAAATAAGGCAGGTAAGTCTTTCGAAAATAGTACCTGCCATTCCTTATATACTTCCGCCCGATAATCTTGTTCAAAAGCGGCTGGCGCTTTCATAGCCTTCTCCAATAATGCGTCAGCTTCCGGATTGTTCCATCGTGAATAGTTATAAGGGGCTGTCGCTGACCATAAACTAGCTGGATCGGGGTCATGACTGCTCAGCGCCCAACCAAGTAGATACAGATCCCAATCGCTATCACGGTTTTCGAGTCCGTCGATATATGCTGTCATTTCTTTAGGCTGACGCATATTGATTTGGATGCCAGCTTCTTCAAGTTGCTGTTTTATGAGAGGAGCAGATCGTTCTCGAATTTTATTTCCAGTCGGAAAGTCAAGATTCAAAACCCATTTCTCTCCTTCAGGATTCTCACGGAAACCATCTCCGTCTTTATCAAGATATCCAGCTTCATCCAATAATTGAGTAGCTTTTTCAACGTCATACTCATAATCGACAACGCCATCTTCGCTATATGCCCAAAATTGCTGGGCGATTGTTGAATTTGTTTTTTGCCCTTTTCCATACAACAATCCATTGACGATTCCTTCACGGTTCACCGCATAAGCAATCGCTTGCCTCACTTTCGGATCTGCAATTTTTTCATTTACTGCCCAGTTGTCAGGGTTAATCGTACGACTTTCAATGTCACTAGAGCTTCGATGATTCATCTTGAATCCCAAGAATTGGTTTCCGAACTCAGGCTGTTCAATGATTTGCATGTTCTCTATGTTTTTAACTGTGTTGTAATCTGCTGGGGAAACACCGTTTGGATCTGCTACAAAATCGATATCTCCATTTTCTAGTAAACCTGTCATGATGGCTTCATCGACAATTTTATAGACAATCTTGTCTAAGTGAGGTTTCCCTTGCCAATAATCATCATTTCGTTCAAAAACATATTGTTGACGATCTACTATTTTCGTAAGTTTGAAGGGTCCCGTTCCGATAATAGATCCGCCTTTTAGCGAGGCGTCAGATTTTGGCATGTCGGCAATTGGAATATCAGTAAATACATGCTTAGGTATAATTTGAAAGCCCGCTGTATAGAGCGGAGTAACTTTAGGCTCTTCGAAGTTAAAAGTAACCGTGTACTTATCGTCTGCAACTACTCCTTCAAAATCATCTATTTCACCTGCGTTATACGCATCATATCCTTTTAAATCTTGTACATACTCAGTTCTGAAGCCACCTGATTTAACATAATCAGGATCTGACATCGTTTGGTATGTGAACACAACGTCTTCTGCTGTAAATTCCTCACCGTCATGCCACTTTACGTCTTCTTCCAAATGGAAAGTTATCGAAGTCTGGTCATCATTCATCTCCCAATTTTTTGCAAGCTTCGGAATGAACTCTAACTCTTCGTTTTGTCCAACCAGCCCCTCATGCGTAATACGAAGAATCGCTTCATCATAACCTTCTTCGTGAAAAATCGGATTGAACATCCCGGTTGGCGCTGTTTCCATCGCACCAACGACAATGCCCCCTTCATTGGGTTCACCTTGTGATCTTGAAATAGAAGTTGGTCCTCTATCTTCGCTATTTCCACATGCAGCAAGTATCAGAACCAAAGCCACAAACATCATCGCAAATGCTTTTTTGTTTGAACTATATTTCCTCATCCTTCGTCTCCTTTCCACTGTGCCATATTAGTAGGTTCCTTTTTTGTAATCCGTAGTGTGTAAGTGACACGCAACAAAGTGTCCGTCTTCAACCTCAGTTAGCTCTGGACGCTCTTCGCTGCAGCGGTCAAACGCAAACGGACACCTCGTGCGGAAGGCACATCCGGAAGGCGGGTTAGCAGGACTAGGCATCGTTCCTTTTAACACAATTTTTTCTCGATCCATTGTTCGATTCTCTCCACGGTCTACGACAGATACAGAGTCAAGAAGTGCTTGGGTATACGGATGTTTAGGGGTATCATAAAGGCTGTTCTTAGGTGCGATTTCCGCAACTCTTCCTAAATACATCACGACGATGCGATCACTAATATGCTTAACTACACTTAAGTCATGAGCGATGAACAAATACGTTAACCCTAGTTCATCCTGCAAATCCATCATCAAATTCAGCACTTGCGCTTGAATCGAGACATCCAGTGCAGAAACAGGCTCATCACAAACAACAAACTTGGGATTATTGACAAGTGCGCGGGCTATGCTGATTCTCTGTCGTTGCCCACCAGAGAATTCATGGGGATATTTCTGGAGATCGTCTATTCTCAGACCGACTTTCTCTACAATCGCTTCAACTTTCTTTTTCCGTTCCGCTTTCACCAATTTCGTTTGTACCACTAACGTTTCTTCGATAAGTTCATACACATTCATTTTCGAATTCAACGATGAAAACGGATCTTGAAAGATGATTTGCATATTTTTCCGATATGCTTTCATTTCTTTTTCTTTTATTTGGGTAATGTCATTCCCGTCAAACACGATTTCGCCGTCAGTCGAATTTAACAAGCGCAATATGACACGGCCTAACGTCGACTTTCCTGATCCGGACTCGCCAACGATTCCAAGGGTTTCCCCTTCACGTATATGAAAAGAAATGTCATCCACCGCTTTTACATGGCCTGTAGTGCGCTGGATGACTCCGCTTTTGATAGGAAAGTACTTCTTTAAATTCCGTACTTCCAATAAATTCTTCGTGGCAACTCCCTGATTCACTTCTTCCATTAGTTTCATAGTGTTTCCTCCCCGTATAGATGGCAGCGGACTTGGTGTCCATGACCTACTTCAATCAATTCAGGATTCGTTGCAGCACATTTTTCCATCACAAAAGGACATCGCGAAGCAAATCTGCATCCTTCAGGAAATTCGGTAGCAGCAGGTACAGTTCCAGCAACTGTTTTCAATCTATCAACGTTCGTAGACAAATCAGGCATGCTATCCAGGAGACCTTGTGTATACGGATGTTTCGTATTGCGCAGAAGCTCTTTGGTTGTACTTTGTTCAACGACCTGACCGCCATACATAACAATGACACGATCTGCATAGTCAGAAACAACACCTAAATCATGAGTAATCATTAGAATCGACATGTCCATTTTCTTTCTCATGTCTTCGAGTAGCGCGAGGATTTGTGCTTGAATGGTGACATCGAGTGCAGTAGTTGGTTCATCTGCGATGAGCAGTTTGGGTTGGCAGGAGATCGCCATCGCAATCATGACACGCTGGCGCATACCGCCTGAAAGTCTATGGGGATATTCATCAACAATTTGGTCAGGACGGGAAATACCCACTACTTCAAGTAAATGTATCGCCTGTTCCCTCGCAATTTTCTTACTCATTTTCTTGTGTTTTCTTAACATTTCTATTATCTGGTTCCCGACTGTGAAAACTGGATTCAGGGCAGTCATCGGCTCCTGGAAAATCATCGCCATTTCCTTACCACGAATGGACGTCATCTGCTTTTCAGTCAAACTAGTTAATTCACGCCCATTTAACTCGATTCCCCCTTCGACGATCTTACCCGGTTTGCTGATGAGCCCCATGACAGAGTTTGCCGTCATACTCTTTCCACTTCCAGATTCACCAACAATCGACACAGTTTCACCCGGACGAATCGAAAACGAGACATCATCCACTGCCTTCGCGACCTTTTCATCATCTAAATAAAAATATGTCTTCAGTTTCTTCACATCTAAAATTGGAATCCCCATTAGTTCACCTCATTCAATATGTAATAATCATAATCACTTTATAATCATGATTACATGATGGCATTTATCTTAACATATCGAAAATGAGATAACAATGAGTTTTCTGAACTAAGAAAGCGCTTTCACACCATCCAAAACCTAATAGTAAATTGTGTCCGTCTGCCAGTTTTACACTATTATTCCTGTTTCATCTGCACTATAGAAATCCCCACAAGAATCACTCGCAGCGCTACCAGTTAATCCCTTCACCCTTTTGAATTGTGTCCCGATTCCGATTAATTCTCTTATATTGCCGATTCTTCGCTCGAACGTTCCGATTCAACCCAGGATCTTTCTGATTCCCCTCGCCAAACTGCCGATTCCAACTCTCATCTTTCCGATTCACTCGGCGCCAAAGAAATCACCCACGCAAAAAAAGACCCAGCCGCTCACATGCGACTGGGTCATCTCTATCCTCTATTTAAATAATGCCTTGGAATCGCAATATAATCTCCGCAATGACTGCCGAACCGAGGAACGTTCCGATCATGACCAAGCTTGCGACGATCAGCGTACGCCAGCCGAGCTTGACGAAATCAGACCATGAACGTCCGATGGCAATCCCAGCATACGCTAGAATTGGTGTCGTCAACGCCAACAACTGAACTTGGGTTGTCCATTCTACAACTTTATCAGAACCTGGGAACCATGGCATCGACACGACCACTCCAATGATGGAAATGTAGGCGATACTCGGGAAATTCAAAGGGATAATCTCTTTTAAGATGAACCCTGCCAAGCAGATACCAATTAGAATTGCCATACCCGGAAGTGCAGAAAGTGGGAAGATATCGTAACCGATCCAGTTTCCGATTAGTCCACTGACGCCTACTATAACTAATAACAATACCCATTCTTGAATATTTTTCAGCATCAATACCCCTCCTTCTTCCGAGTCATCCACCCATATAATTTTTCAGTGAGTGGCAGTGCGATGAAGATACTGACCCAAAGACCGCTTGATAAGGAGAGTAAGTTACTCGCTCCTGAAAGCGCAACGATTTGTGTCTCAAGATCCGGAAAAGCTGCGATCAGCGACCCACTTGCCGCAGCCATCATACTTCCGCTTCCTACTCCTGAAGCCAAAGCAAATGATAGCGGGCTAAGTGGTGTAATTGTCGCAAGCAGTCCTGACAACAAGCCTAAGAACACTGCACCGAAAACTGTACCGAAAATGTACATCGCCATGACTCCGCGACCTTCCGGAGAACCCATTCCGTATTTATCCATTATCAAGCCCACGTTCGGCTCACGTCCAATCGAGTGTGTCATCCCGATTGCTTCGCGTTTCATCCCAAGCCAAATCGCAACAGGCAGTGCAATCAAAATTGTAACAAGGTGACCGAGTTCTTGAAGCAAAAGTGCAGGTCCTGCTGCAATTACTTCTGGCAACGACGGACCGATAATGACTCCGATTTTCGCTAGTAACAACGAAACCCCCAGTACAATAATTGGCTCCGCATTGACCGACTGACGTTCTTTCACAGCCGGTGTAAAGTACAAAATAATTCCTATTCCGAGCGCATACAACATCGGAAGCAATAACACGACCCCAGGGCCGACTTTAATGCTAAACGTTCCGATCAATTCCGTAACGATTACTATCGCTAAAACAATTACGTGTAAACGCCAATCTTTCCATAATCCCATTGCCGCATTCCCATCCTGCATGTTAGTTCTTCCCCCTTCACCTATTGGAAGTTGAATCACTACCTCGCTGATTCATTATCCACCTATAATTTCTGATTAAACTGATTTCAAAAAACGCCATCAATTTACCTCTCATGACGCACTCCATAAATTCTCTGTGAACATCCACAAAAATCTATGTTATGCAGTATACAAGATAATTCAGTTAAAGGGAAGAGATATTTTAGCCTAGTAAAGCGTTAACAAAAAATGTTATTCAAAACGACATAAAAAGCTTATCTACCAACCAGCAGATAAGCTCCTCAAAATTCATATGTCTATTACATTTTGGATTCTTTTTCAAATACAAGTTTTAAATCCGTTGTACCACCTGTAGTTGTGGAGAACGGTATGATTGAATGCAACCGCCATCCTTTCGCAGCATACTCATTCATAACCTGCTCCTCATCCTCTTTAGGCGTTCCCTTCCAACTACTCTTGATTGTCACGACTTTATACGTGTACATTGTGACTCCTCCTTTTTTTAGAACAGAGAGATTTAGTGATTCATTAGAAATAACCTTGCAATCCCCTATTACTACTTCAGCAATAACGTTATGATATACTGAATTTACTAAAATCTCAAAAGGAGTTGCATCCTATATGAAGGCATTTGTTAAAAGGAGTGCCGCACCAGATGATATCGCGTTAGAAGAAGTGGAGATTCCAACCCTCAATGATGATGAATTGCTCGTCCGTGTAAAAGCTGTCGGCGTCGGAATCCATGACTCCTATTTTCTCCCTCAGGAAATCAGCTACCCGTATCCAATTGGAATCGAAGCCGCTGGTATTATCGAAGAAACCGGGAGTCTAGTAACGCACTATCAAAAAGGGGATCGCATCGCTTTCGTCAGTATGATGCAACCTAAAGGGGGCACGTGGGCTGAATACGCAGTGGTCCAGCAAGACTCGCTCATCCTTCCCATTCCTGAAAATATGGAATTTGCAGAGGCCGCTGCAGTACCAGTCGCAGGCAACACCGTTTTGCGTGCGCTTACTGCACTCCATTTGAAAGAAGGCAATTCCGTATTCATCGCCGGCGCTTCAGGTGCAATCGGTACATTCGCAATCCAGTTTGCCAAAACGCGTGGCTGGAATGTGGCAGGATCGGCTTCCCCTAAAAATCATGAGTACATGAAATCGCTCGGTGCTGATAAAACCGTAGACTATAATGATCCGAATTGGGCAAATCAGATCCGCGAGTGGATGCCTAACGGCGTCGACGCAGCGATAGCGATCCAACCTGGCACGGGAACTGAAAGTATGCACGTCGTAAAAGACGGTGGCACCGTCATCACAATTTCTGGCGATCGCATCGAGCCAGAACGCGGCATCACCGCTGCATTCGTCCCTCATAAGGCGGATGTTCAGAATGAAGTCAAACAGCTCATTCAAGAAATTGCTGCGGGTACATACAAGCTCGTCATTGAACAAACTTATCCATTCGAACAAGGACTCGAAGCACTGCAGAAAACACAAACTCGCCACGCACGCGGAAAGTTAGTATTGACGTTGTAATGAATTCACTCCCCCTGTTTGCTCTGCGGAACAGGGGTTTTCTTATGTCTAATCAAGGCATGAATTGTTTCCCGATTCCGATTAATTCACCCATATTGCCGATTCTTCGCTCGAAAGTGCTGATTCACGCGCGAATCTTTCCGATTCCCATCACCAAAGTGCCGATAACCAGATGCATCTTTCCGATTTCTATCTTCAGCGTCCCTAGCCCCTCCCCAAACAAGCGAAGCGCACCCAATTAATCCCTTAAAAGCACTTGAATTGTGTCTCGATTCCGATTAATTCACCCATATTGCCGATTCTACACTCGATAGTTCCGATTCACGCGCGGATCTTTCCGATTTCTATCACCAAAGTGCCGATAACCAGCATCATCCATCCGATTTCCATAGTCAGCGCCCCTAGCCCATCCCCAAAACAAGCGAAGCGCACCCAATTAATCCCTTTAAGCACTTGAATTGTGTCCCGTTATCGAGAAATTCCACTATGTGATGGAGAAATTGACAGATGTGATTGAGAATCCCCACCAAGTGTCACAGAAACTACTCGCAGTGTCGGTCAACCCGCTCCAAGTGATCGACAACACAAAAACCCTCGATCCACCTCCGACTAAGCCACCCCCCCATCTCATCTATACAATTCCTTTCTATTCTCCATCCCTCACACATACCATTTACTAAAGCGAACTTTACTGCCCGATGCCATGCAACGAGCACTATCCAACACAAAAAAGGAGTGACACCCATTAAAACTTGTCCAGTTTGCAACCACACGCAACTTGACGGAAATTTTTGCGGGGAATGTGGGAACTCGTTTTCCGCCATACGCAAGCGAACGACAGCCGTAGAAGTATCGACCTCGTCCACAAACGAACCCCTTGAAAAGTTAAAATCAGACGCAAAGAATTTCATGCAATTCCTATTTCAACAACTCAAAACACCATCTGCCCACTTTCACACGAATAACACTTCAGTACAAAACAGCATACTCAGTATCATCTTATTCATCCTTCTAACGTCCGCTACCTTCTACGCTGCATTCCCGACAAGTCTAAACACTCTCAGCCCATCCTTTTTCCAAGTCGTTCTCTACTTGAGTATCTTCTTTCTTCTAGTCGTCGTCGTAAATCTCATCGCAATCACAAGCACGGTCAAACTGTTTTCAATCTCCGAATCCGTCTCAGAACTCACCCGAAAACTAGGGGGATTCTATGCCATTCCAATCGCACTTTCCGCAATAAGCCTGCTACTCACACTCGTTCATTCCTTCACTCTATCCACCATTCTCCTAGCTATCGCCATCTTCATCGCATTCATCCTCATTCCTTTATTCACGATCACAAAACTCTTATTCAAGGAACCTACATCCATCGATAGCTTTTACGGTATCCTCTTTTATATCGCCGTCACAACAGTCGCGTCCATTCTTCTCGCAACATTCATTGCCGATACGGCTATTGGAGAAATCCTTAGATTCCTGAAATTCTAATGCCAATCAACCTCCTTTCACCTTCCTCCCTAAACGAATTACACGCTCGTTCGAACTCGTCCGTCATACACTAGAGGGTACTTACAAATTAGGAAGGTGAAACTTATGAAAGAACATCATACAAATCCCAATAGTGGTTCGGGGAACAAACAGCCGAATATTCTTTTCCTAATGGTCGACCAAGATCGATTTCCCCCAGTATACGAGACAGAAGAACTGAAAAAGTGGACCCGTGAAAACTTAATTGCGCAGCAGCTGTTGATGAAAAACGGAATGACATTTCTTAACCATTATGCCGGTTGCACAGCTTGTGCACCGAGTCGGACGACATTATATACTGGGCACTATCCTTCCTTGCATGGAGTCACACAAACACCTGGCGCTGCAAAAGGATCCTATGACGCAGACCAGTTCTGGTTAGATCCGAACACAGTTCCTACAGTAGGTGACTACTTCCGTGCTGCCGGTTATGACACGTTTTGGAAAGGAAAGTGGCACGCTTCTGAGGAAGACATCGTAATTCCCGGCACGAAAAATGCGTTGCCGAGTTACAACACAATCACTGGCGCGCCAGATAAGAAAAACGAGAGGATTTATCGCCAAGGAGATCGTCTTGACACGTTCGGGTTTTCAGATTGGATTGGACCGGATCCCCACGGAACAGACCCTCGAAATTCTGGGTCATCTGCAGGTTTTGGAACGAGTGGACGGGACGAAGTGTATGCAGCGGAAACGGTAGAATTGATAGAAGCATTGGAACGAACTTCGAAATGCGAGGAAGAAGCAACGCCATGGTTCATCCAATGCTCGTTCGTGAACCCACATGACATTGCGCTATTCGGGATATTTTCAGCTCTTCTGCCCTCATATAATTTCGAAGTAGATCCGACACTTCCGCACATCCCACCCGCTCCGACTACTCACGAGTCACTAGCAACTAAGCCATCTGTGCAAGACAGCTATCGCCTCACCTATCCAAAAGGATTGCAGCCAATCATTAACACCAATTTTTATCGTCAACTGTATTACAGCTTGCAGAAAAAAGTGGACGACGAAATGATGAAAGTACTCACTGCGCTTCAACAATCAAGCTTTTCAGAGAACACAATCATCGTCTTCACATCCGACCACGGCGAACAACTCGGCGCGCAAGGCGGACTTTATCAAAAATGGTATTCGATGTACGAAGAATCCATCCATGTCCCCTTCGTCATCCACAGCCCTCAGTTATTCCCTCAAGCAAAACAGACAACTACCCTTACAAGTCACGTCGACATCTTACCGACACTGCTCGGTTTGGCAGGAATTGACGCAGCTGAGATCCAGCACAAATTAGCTATCGATCATACGGAAGCTCGCCCTCTTGTCGGAAGGGATTTAACACCACTCATAGAAGGACGTCAAACCTTCTTCCGTGTGGATGAACCGCTGTATTTCATGACGGACGACAACGTATTCAAAGGACTTCATCAAACGAACCTCATTACAGGAAAACCTTATGAATCCGTCATCCAACCAAGTTCAATCGAAGCCATAATTGTCTCTCTTAAAACTGGTCCTGCCGGCAAATCAGAAATTTGGAAGTTCGCCCGCTACTTCGACAATCCCCAGTTTTGGACAGATCCCGGCGTCAGTGATACGTCGTTTGTGGATGAAGACGGGTGTATCGTCGAAGTCGTCAAAACCGAACCCGTTCCTGACCAATTTGAAATGTACAATCTAGCACATGACCCGCTTGAAACGAAAAACTTGGCGGATCCAGGTTGCTGTTCCCCTGAAACCGAAGCGATTCAACGTACGCTTCTGAATATGCTCGAAGGTCAGCGCTATCAGAAGCGCTTGAAACCGAAAAAGGGTTGAGATGGCTATGGAGATTCAGAATAAAAATATGTCTATCTACTGAATAATCCTCTTCCCGAATTATAAAGGGCGAGGATTTTCTTCTTTAGCAGTCAAGACGACACGCTTAATTTATTTTGATGAAACTATCATTGAGAATTTCCGTATACATAGTAAACCTTTCACAAGGGGGCTGTTTATGTATGAAGACGAAGTTCGCTATGATTATACTCTCTGCTTGCATCGTGTTGGCAGGATGTTCAAAAGATGCAGAACCTAGTGATGAAAAAGTGACGGCCGTCGTACATGAAGACGACAAGAAAACCGGAGAAAAAGAAGTGGAAGATGAGAAAAAGGAAACTGAAGCTTTCACCAAGGGGTCGCAGGCAACTACCCCTGAAGAACTGGCGCAGCTCTCACCCGGAACGTTAACAAAGGATTTTACGATTGAACAGGAAACCTCCATGTGGAGCAAACGGGAGGTCCCTTCCGAAATCAAGGAACACTTTTTATCAGAGATGAAATCCATAACGGAATCCACTAAAGATCCTGAAGAATTGCATGGTGCACTCATCCACTTACTCGGTGGTGCACAGTATGGAGAACTCGTTCAACCACTCATCGACTTCTCGCCTTCGTTCAAGGAACCAATTTTACCGGAACCTCGAGAAATTCAAGGAGATGAGGAACAAAAACCTGTTCCTACTAATGGCATCATCCTATTGGACGCAAGCTCTAGCATGCTTCTCCAAGCCGACGGGAAACTGAAAATGGATACCGCAAAAAGTGCAGTGAAAGGATTCGCCTCCATGATAGGAAAGGAAAGCGACCTATCCCTTTATGTATATGGACACGCGGGAACTCAAAACAAATCAGACAAGGCGTTATCGTGTGGCACAATTGACGAAATCTACCCGCTAGCAAGCTATGACGAGAAAAAATTCGACGAAGCGGTCGATCAAGTTAAAGCGAGCGGTTGGACGCCACTAGCTGGAGCCATCAAACAAGCTCGGCTTGATCATGAAGGGGAGGATTCCGACATCACTCTATATATCGTCAGTGACGGAGCCGAAACGTGTGATGGGGATCCAATTGCAGAAGCCAAAAGCTTCGCTGAACTCGCAAATGACCGTCATGTCAATGTCATTGGATTCCAAGTGGATCAAACTGCAGAAGACCAATTGAAAAAGGTAGCTGAAGCAGGAAACGGGACGTATATGGCCGCAAATTCATTGGAAGAAATGACTTCCAACATCGCAAAAGTCTGGCTCCCTTCCGACCTAGACCTCGCTACGCTCGTCTATCAAAAACCGGTCGGATGGCCAGAAGCCATGGCTTACGAAACGGTACGACGCTCAAGCGACAAAATCACTTTCGCCATCAACACGGAAAGTGATCGCTTTGCCGGAGCAACAACCCTTCTTGAAGAGGAAGAGTTGATTGACGAACAAACTGCTCAGGAATTGCTTGATATAATTGAAAACACTCGAACAAAATACCGTGACATGATGGATGCAAAGGAAGAGGAAAAACGTTCATTGATCCAGAACGAAGTCGATCGCATCACTACGTTGGTGGATGATTATAAGGAACGAATGGAAAACTTGAAGAACGAGCAGGGGAAATGAGGAACTGTATCACGCCGCTGAGTTGTAAATGTGATTCCATAATCAAGCAAGCAATCCATCCACTCTAACTTCAAACTTAAAAATCCCTCATCACCGATTTCTCGGGTATGAGGGATTTCTCATTTACAAATTAATTAACTGAGCAAATTCAGTTCCCTTCCATAGGAACTCCATCTACATCATCTCTTTTACGACTAAAAATTCCTATCGCAAAATAACCTATCGTCGGTAGAATTACAACCAACAACATTCCCAACGGACTTTGGATCGCCTTCACCAAATACCCAGCATTCGGAATAAAGAATGACTGCTTTCCGAGCAGATTTCCTGCTTGGACCAATTCTTCATCCATCATATTGTTATTATCCCCTTTGGTCGCAAAACTGATTTCACCGGAATTGTTGATGACTTCGACGACTCTATGGGTAATTAAATTACCGCCACTTTCTTTGAAAGTAATAATGTCATCTACTTTAACATTCGACGCATCCACTTTTTTGACAAATAGCATATCCCCCGTCTCGAAGATGGGATTCATACTATTGGATAGTACGGTTAACGGTTGATAGCCGAAAAAGGAAGTGGGCTCTCCTTTGTTGTTGAACTTTTGGTATGCAGTCATCAAAACCAGACCAATTACGGCAATGATGAATAGACGAAACACTAGCGTACTGATTTTCTTAATGCCATTCTTCAAAGACTCACCCCATCTCCCTATTTTATTTAGGACAAGTTATTATTTACTTTCTTCTTTGTTTCCTTCCTTATTTACAACTTCACTTTCTTTTTCTTTCTTAGCTTCATTCTCATATGTTGAATCAGTATCCGTTTGCTTCGCGATTACATTCAGACCAGCTTTGTAAGAGGCTCCTTGGTATTCGTTCCCCGCACTTTCATCCAGTTTGATGCCCATCATGATGTCGATATACTGGCCTTCATCCAACTCCCAGAACTGTTCGTTTTCCCCGTCACCTACTAAGATTTCACCAGATTCAATCTGCTTTGCAGATAAAAGGGTGCCCATCATTTCAATGCCATTTTTGCCTTCATTTTCAGAAGACAAGACTTCATTTGTCGTACCGTTAAATAGGTTGTCTAGTTTGATTTTCGAATCTTCGTAAGCATCTTGACCGGGTTTAACAGTATATTTCATCGCAATAAATCCTACTTCATATCCTTCTAGAGATGCTTTATCAACAGAGTGTGTATACGTCGCTTTTATATGCGCATCCATATCGCCCGTGTTTGAAATCGATAGCCACTCTCCATAGTGAAGTTGGGAGGGCGCAAATTGCTCAGCTGCGAAGATTGGTGTATCGATATTACCTCCACCGTTGATCTGCAGAATTCCGTTTTTCATTTCCGCTTGCGCATTTGACTCTGAAGTGAACCAAGAATACGTTCCAAATCCAGTGGATACAATCAAAGCTCCCGCAAGTGCCGTTCCTAGTAAGACGTTCTTGGACTTCTTCATCCCTTGAGTTTTAACCATTTCGCATTCCCCCATATTCTTATAGTTAGTTTTGTTCGAATAAATTCAGATTGGACGGCGTTGATTTACGCTTCAGGCGGACGCGTTCCGAGGGGCTCGATTTCAGCCTCGGGCCAACAGGACGTTGGTCATGCAACCGTTGCGACAGGACGTCGCGACCTTAGGTTGTCCCGGTCGCTAACGCTTCCTGCGGGGTCTTCAACCTTCGCTGATCCCTCCGGAGTCGCCACCTTCGGCTTCAATCAACGGTTATTCTAATAGATTGTGTGGACATTACACTAAAACAAACCTTAAAATCACTCAGCAGGCTCCAGTCCAATCGACTTCAAAAGGTCATTGATGCCTTTGTTGCCTAACTTCTCCACTGGCTTTTTCTTTGAATCTTTTGCAACTCTTAAGAAGTTCTTCTCGACTAGGCGGATGTCAAGTTCGTCTACTATGCCATCGATGTTGATGTCCGCCGCTTTGTCTTTCTTGCCGTATAGACCGACAATTCGCATGACGTCCATGATGTCAATGACGCCGTCGTTATTAACATCCCCAGCGTAATTGGATGGTGGATACGAACGGGACCACATGCCTCTCCAATCGCCATCGACGTTTTTCGAGAGATCTACTGTGCTTACTGAATTCAAATGACCTGGAACTTCTACTACGACTTTGTAATCTCCTTTTAGTGCTGGGATGTCTTCGATGAAGAATGCGCCTGAAGACTCAATTGCTCCTTTATACTTTTCACCATCTGGGGCTTTGACGTAAATTTCCGCACCGATTTTACTTAAATCGACGTCATAGAAAATTTCACCTGTTTCTTCCAATAAACCTTCTGGTGAAATATAGCCTTCTAATTTAGAAGTAGAAGGGACAATGTCAAACAGGTCATGTCGCAAGGCTTCGATTTTAGTTGGCGTATTACTTCCTACAGCTGTGTACGAAGTATTCATAAAGCCAAATGCAGATTTACCTCCGTAGTAATCATCGCTAATGACTTCAAATGTGACATCTATGAACGGCTGATTACCGCTTAAACCTTTCACATTCTCCCCTTCTAGAGAAGCACTAATTGTAGCTGTTGTATCTCTGAACTCTTCCTTGAATATTGGTTTAGAGATTTCGATATCTAGATCATTTTCATCTGCATACTCTTCAAATGCTTCGTTTGGCTCGACATCTTTCAACTTGAAAAACCCGTTCATGAATGAAATATCGAATTTGCCGCTTTGCATATCTTTCACATTTTTCAATGTCAATGTTGCTGTAATTTCATCGCCTTTTTTCACTTTGGATTTGTCATAAGAATGCGTTGCGTACTCTGTCCCTTTTTTCACAAATACATAGTCGTCGTATCTCGCAGAAGTTCCCATTTCAACTGTCTGCAATCTAAGCTTCAATGCCTTTGTAGCAATGTCCTCAGGGAGAACTCCGAATTTCATGTCCCCATTTCCTTCGATTGGAAACAATCCACTTGGGAACGCTGAATTCTCATAGTAGACGCTCATATTAGCGGACTGATCGTAGTTCAAGCCTTTTGACTGTAGGTAGTCAATCGACTCATCATACACATTCGTATGGACCCATACTGCGTGGTGACCATCTTCATCTGTATACATAGAGTCGTCCACTTCGATAATTCCTGGCTTTAAATCGTTAAACTTCATTTCAGGTGCTGTATTATCAACAACCGCAACGCTTTCGTCTACATACGTTTTGCCTTCTTTGTCTTTTGCGATCATCAAGAACTTATAATCGCCTTCTGGTAAATAGGTATTCTCTTCTGAGATTGGGTACTTTGGATTTCCAGTAAATTCATTGACAACACCTGTGAACCCTTGTGTGATGTAGAGTTCACTACCTGGCAAGATATCCGAAGCTCCGTAAAGCGATCCTACATACCCAATCGGCTCGCCGGATTCGCCATCTGCAATGACAATGTCGACAGTTTCCATAGGACTCTTGAAGCTAAATGTAACTGGCGTAAACGGAATCAAGAACGTATGGAATTCTTCCCATGTATTCGTAATGACAGGTCTTTCCAGTTCTACGAAGTCAATCCCTTTGCTAGTCACTCGAATCGCAAACGGTACTTGGTAACTTTCACTCAGGTTATCTTCATTCACAAAGCGAACGTACCCTTCATAAGTTCCTTCCGCAGCCGTTTTAGGTACTTGAAGTACTGGGTTTACTGTCTTTTCACCGTTTGCTGCAACTGTAACCGTCTGATCCGCTGCGAAAGTCACACCGTTTTTCTCAGCATCTTGTCTACCGTCTTTTGCACCCAAGAATTCAACGTCCACTGCAAACTTCTTGCTTTCTTTGCTGCTATTTTGAATGACAACAGGTCGTGATACTTCGATTGCTTTGCCGTCTTCCGTTAGATAATGAGAGCGGAATGACAACGACGCTGTTTCGTTATTAATCGTAACCACTTCGCCGTCCTGAACCGTTTCCGTTTGGTCTAACACCTTTACGGAAGTATCTGCGTGAACTGCGCCATATGCATTAATGCGCCCAGCACCCATTTCATACACGGAGTACTCTTCTTTTAAGTCTACAGATGTATTCATCAATGCTGCTTTCACGTCAAATGGTGTGTAGTCAGGATTTTCTTGCAAAATAAGTGCTGCAGCTCCTGCAACGTGTGGTGCCGCCATCGATGTCCCTTGAATTCGGGCATACGCTGAATCGTAACTATTGCCTTCCGGATCGTTCATGTAAGATGGATACGTTGAATAGATGGCAACACCCGGTGCAACGACATCTGGTTTAATGTCGTACGATTGCGCAACTGGTCCCCGTGAACTGAAATCGGCTAAGTGGTCACCTTCAGATTTCGTATTGCGAAGTTCCCCGAACTTGAATGTCGCTTCGCCTGCTTCAGCCATCGCCTTCAGTTGTTCCCCATCCTTTTTCGATAAACGGAAGGATGGAATATAGCCTGTACTTTCACCGACGTAATGAGGAATTTGCCCCTCTTCATTGTTATAAACAATGACAGCCGCCGCTCCTGCCTTTTTAGCGTTTTTGATTTTATCATCAAACGCAATGACTCCGCGTTCGATCAATGCAATCTTTCCAGCTAGTTCCTTGCCCTCAAAATCAGTAGCGTTTCCCAGCCCTGCAAACACGACAGGAAATTCCTGATTCTGTAGCTCCTCAATTTTGTCTGAGAAGTTTTTAGCAAGTAGTTGAACATCCGTAAATGCATCGTCATTCGCACCCGCTGTATAAGTTGGAATGGTTTGTGATACGTCGCTTGCGCCAACTGTAATTGCGAGCGCACTCGTTCCAGGCGAACCGATTGTCATCGCACCATCACCAGCGTTTCCTGCAGCTACTGTCGCAACTACCCCTGATAACATCGCATTGTTCACCGCAACAGATAGTGGTGAAAGTGCACTATTAACGTTCGCACCAAGAGATAGGTTAATGACATCCATCTCATCTTTTACTGACTTGTCCACCCCTGCAAGAATCCCACTAGTTGACCCACTCCCGTACGGTCCAAGCACGCGATAGTTATACAAGTCAACTTCAGGAGCGACGCCTTTGACAGCACTATCTACGTCATTTTCTTGTTTACCTGCGACTGTTCCCGAAACATGAGTTCCATGGGACGTGTAATAGACATTTCCATAATTATCTCTCTCGGGTTTGCCCGACTTCTTCCAAGTTTCATACGTTTCTTCCATAGGATCCGCATCATTGTCTATGAAATCCCATCCTTTTACAGTGTCCGGATTTACCGAACTCGGATCTACACCGTCTTTCGCTGTATATCCTTTATATGCTCCCTGCAAGTCCGGGTGATTGTAGTCAATCCCTGTGTCAAGGACGCCTACTTTGATACCTTGTCCCTCTATTTTTTCATCGTGTAGCTTGTCAACACCGATTTGGGGAACACTGTCAATCATTTTAGGTTCCATTGGATATTCTTTCGGATCTGGTAAATCCAGTTGTACGACATCATCTTTCCAAACACGTTTTACTTCCCCGATACGTGCTAAGTCTTCCACTTGATTTCCAGGTAACGTTATAGACACTCCATTAAATGCATCGCGGTATTCATGTGTGATTTCCACATCAACTGATAAATTTAGCTTCGATTGTCCTTGAATGGCTTCTTTAAATTTCCTATGGGACGCTTCGACCTTGTCTTCAGCTTCGTACAGTGTAAGCTGATTTGGATTATTAGCTTGTTGCACTTTAGCTGGTTCTTGCTTGAATTCTACAATCACATTCACTGGTTGCTCACCCGTAGTATTAATGCCCGGTTGAATTGTAAAGCCCGTCTCCGTTCGGATTTCATTGAGCGATCGTCGTTGCTCATCGGTCAGTTTGCTTAGCATTTCTTTAACATCATTGACGTTTGTCGCAGCACCTACTGTTTGTGTCGGTTGGAATGCTGCTGCCGGTAATAGCATGGCAGCCAGCATCACTTTTGCCACTTTCGACTGGACTTGGTTCCCCTTTTTACGTTTTCCCATTACGTACACCCCCGTAATTTTAGTAGTTTCACCTTCGAATTCTCGATGCAGACTAGGCGATTGTCCCCCCATCTCGCATCCGTAACGTTAACGCTACATTACTTTTAAACAAACTAGTATTGGGGTAATTTCAGTATTCAGATTATTTTAAAATGTATATTGAACTACCTTTCCTATATGAAGGCATTACAAAAGGTCCTTACTGAAGGAAAATAGTAAGGAATAAGGTTTCATTTGTTATAGTTTAATAGCTAAAGGTAATTACATCTCTTAAAATATTGTGTATAATTACATTCAACTCCGAATAGTCCAACATATGAAACAGCTTATTGTGAATTTGCATTCCCCCCATTAGATTAAGAGAAAATCGACCCCGACTAAACTTATTAACGTCCATAACTTCGAATTCCCCCAATTATTCGGAGAGAGACTCATGTATTTCTATGAACTGTGTTTATTTTCAGAAAAACAAGTCTTTTGGTTTATATTCAATTTAAGCAAATAAAATGTTACGAATGGAGGGATTAGTGATGTATGAAGGCAAAATCATTAAATTTTACCGTCAGAAAGCGAAGATCACTCAAGAAGAGTTAGGTAGGGGAATTTGTTCAGTTACGCATATTAGTAAAATTGAACGTGGTTTAACGGAATACTCTCCCGAAATAACAATGCTCTTGTCACAACGACTCAAAATTGATATGAAACAAGAGCTAACTAGTTTGGAGAACTTGAAAAGTAAACTCGATATTTGGCATGAGTTCATGATTTCTCAAAACCGACAAGCCGCCACGATTCTTCACAATGAGATGAAAGAATACAAACTTCTTGAACTCTCAGAACACGCGACCTATTACAAGCTACTTGTTGCAAATTACTATCTCACGCAAGGCTGTACGAAAAAAGCAAAAAAACGGATTGATGAGATTCAACGAACTGTAGAAGCGTTGTCTGTTTACGAGGCGAACTTATTCAAACACGTACTCGCTCTGTACTATATTTCGGTAGATGAATATACAAAATCCATTGATATTTTCAATACAGTAGATTTCAAATTTTATTCCAATCCTTCTATCTACTACGATTTGGCAGTGGCTTATCAAAATGTGCATTCGCCAGTCCTAGCGTACCACTATGCAGAAAAAGCTTTAAACCACTTTAAAAAGACCAACCAATTCCTCCGTATCATTGACACAGAAAACTTGATGCTCATACAAGTCGAGTCCGATCAGTATCGGAATTTCAACGATACGATTGAACAATATGAAAACTTGATAAAACTATGTGACCTTTGTAATTCCTTAGAGAAAAAAGCAAAGGTACTACATAACTTTGCCTACGAACATTTTAGAAGACAGAATTACGAGACTGCTGGACAGCTCTATAAAGATTCCATGGCTTTGAAAGACAATGATTCTCCGCTCTACTTATTATCCTTGGAAGGTTATACGCGTAGCGCACTTATAGGAAAATTCTTATCTCAAGAAGAACTTATCGGACTGATTGAAGAAGGTTTGAGCATTGCAGATTTGTGCAATGAAACCTTGTATCGCCTCATCTTTACCCTTCATAAGTATTCGGCTTTTCAACAGAAGGATGAGTACCATACGTATTTATTCGACAGTGTTCTTCCTTATTTGAAATCACACGGATATACATTAACAGCGCAAACTTATGATCGAGATTTGTTCAACTATTATACGGATAAAGGAAATCCCGGTAAGGCGTTGGAAGTGGCGGAGCGGTTTATCAATGAGGATTATGTGAAGCAGGATGAGGGTGTTGAGTTGGTGAAGTGATAGAGATTTTAAAATGTTATACAAAAAACGAGGGCAGCTTTGTGAATTGCTGACCTCGTTTTTATAGTTATCAAGATTGCTCTACCTTCTTTCTCAATAAAATCGACCCTACATTCTCAGCTCGATACATCACCTGGACTTGATAGTCACCAAATTCATAAGAGAGAATATCGTCAATATCATAATTTGTGCCTACTAACCATTCATCTTCTTCAGATACTGAATCATTTTTAGAATCATGAAGTGGTTATCCCAACATCTCTTTCAACTCAGAAGTGGTTTCTTTATAATTCCCACCAGACAATCCAACCGCTTGAATGTTATCGTCTTCACGATCGAAATAGAACGATTGACCATCAGGACGGGCATAATACCAGCCACCTTCTGTGTCATACTCCCCTAAATGATACGGGTTTTGTTCTAAATACTTTTTAAGGGAAGAACTTACCGTCCCTTCTTCATCTAATATATATTTTTTTCCAATAGACTTGGTAAATCCTCTGGATAGGTTAGAAGAGGAAATGGATACGTATACTCCACGATTCGATTCCAATTATCTATCATACTTTGATAGTACTCCCGAATATCCTCTTCCATCTTTTCATGGTGAAACGGTCTCTCTACCAATAACTCGGTTTCATCGAAAAGTGTCATTTCCACTTTCTTAGGATCCCATTCAGAGACGTACGAGAGGAAAGCAAATTCGCAATCTTCCAGTTTCTGAACGGTATCAACATCTTACTCAACAAATTGTGCGAACTCATGGGCAGGGTTCAGAATGATGTACGCATCTACACATTCCAGGTTCATATTTAAAATTCTGTTTATCTAAATACTTTAATGTCTTAACCTTGGATGTACGCCAATGAATACAGCATGTAATTTTAAGTAATATCAAAGCGCGTCACACTCAAGAATTCGAGTGTCACACGCTTACACTTTTCATGACATCTTTACACAACTTTCTCCTAGCTTACTCCTCTGAATAGTTTAATCCTCTTCCATTTTTCTTAATAACATAGGAATGCGTGTACTTCTCGCGTACCTTCATGGCATGTTCTGTATTCATTTCAATTCGATATTGCAACTTGCATGTACGTAAATATCGATTCTCAAATATATTATAACTGATGGGCAAATCCACTCGACTGCCGTTATTCAAGGTAACTGATACTTGCCCGTCATCATTTTCCACATATTCTCTCACATGTTCAATCGCTACCCAAGTACACTCCGGGTCTTTTGTAGAACAAGTAGGTGTCATGTAGATACCATGTTTCTTGCTAATCGCAACCGGAGAGTAGGTGCGGCTGCCCAAAATTTCATTCGCACCTTCTATTGCTCCTTTCAAGCTAGAACCCGCACGACGCAAATTAAAATCGACGATCTCCGTAGGCCTTTCATTGACAATCAAAATTTGATCGCCTTCCGAAATCATCGAGAGCAAGCGACCATACTCATTAAAGTATGGAAAAATTAAGCATGTTTCAGTTGTAATGATGTACTTGTGTTTAGTTTTCAACATCCTATCCCCTTTTTTTGGATTTCACTTTATTTTTCGTTAAAAAAGGGTATACTAGCATATAAGCTGGTACACCCAGCTGCACTGCCTTAAGTGATTGGGTCTAGTCGGACTATTATCACTTAAGGCTTTTTTGTGCCCCATTCCCACCTGCTCCTCACCTCCTTAAATGAGCACCTCTTCGATACCACTTCTCTTATGCTTCGGACATATGATTAAGAGAATTCCGGTTTTTTAAAAATACTAGCTGTTGGTGTTGTCCCATACTTTTCTATAAAAGCTATACTCAGCGTGTTGACTGTGCAAACTCATAGTCTATTTAGGTTTCCCACAGCAAATAATCGATACATTCTAACGACAATTAACAGAATTTACTTAATTAATTTTATTATATTATAATTTGAGTAAATAGCAATAGATAATTTGCAATATATAGGAGTATTTGTAGTATTATTGTCTATTCTGGTCGAACGAAACCTAAAGAGTACCTAATCTGTACACAAATCGTTGTTTACGCATTAAAATAACTGTATTACGCAGGAAAGGTACTACAAAAATCCAAGGATTCCATGGATTCATTTATTCTCTATATCAAAACTACTTTTCTTCAAAGACTCCTAGGAGAAACTCGAAGTCCCCCGTACACTTCTTCTAGATTTACCTAGTCAAAACTTTAAAAACCATGATTCGTTTTCTTCTTCCGTCCCCTCTATGATGAAGTCACCCAGGGAATAAAACGCGTCGTGCACGGCCTTAAAGGCTGTTTGAATTGAACACATTTGAAGAAGTACTCGAACAATACACACCTATGTTATCTGCAGTTATTAGAAAATTGCACATCTACCGAGATTTTGAACACTTCCGCCAAGCTGGTCGAGTTGCCCTATGGCATGCGTGGCAACGGTTTGATGAAACGAAAGGAGACTTTGCGCCATATGCCTACCGCTCCATTTACGGGGCTATGCTCGATGAGCTCAAGCGCGAAACCCGTTTCAGTGACATGCATATGCCAGCAGAAGATGATCTCTTGGAATATGTAGGAACTGATCCGCGAATTGAGAAGGATTTTGGGGGATTGGAGGATCTTCTATCTGAACTCACCTTTCAAGAACGTGAACTGATCGTCCTATTATTCGTGGATCGTTTTTCGCAAGCAGCATGCGCCACTCATTTCGGGATATCCGTGCCAGGTGTGAAAAAACGGAAAGAACGACTTCTGTTGAAATTGAGACACAGACTAACTGACAGGAATACGTTTTGAAACTAGAAGAGAAAACAAACAGCGGTCTCTTATACAAGTAGAGACCGCTGTTTTACATATTCAGAATAGACAATGAAATCTCGCTACTTTAACTGCTCTCCATCCCTACAAGCACAAAGATTCGAACCGCGTCACCTAACTCTTTATAAAGGGATAAAAGGGGGTGCTCACATGACACACTTACTATCTCGCTATGCAAGTTTCAGCCCTTATGAAGAAATACACATTTCCTCAGCTCATTGCATCTATATCTTTTGAAATGTCTGACTATTGAAGTCATGGAAAACACCTGCGTGACACGCACCTTTAAAAATATTCCTAGTAGCAAATAATTTCCGTAGGACACTTTTCAGCTTTCGGCGGCGAGGGGTTCTGAATTTTGTAATGCGCGCACTTTCAAAAATAAGATTGGTCGTGACAATGACCTCTTACCGAAACTTATAAAAGACACACAGAAATAGCCCTCCAATCGATCGTTCGACCTTGAGTACTTTCTCTTTCACACATTTACCGAATTGTCAGAATAGCATCTGAGGTGTACGGTGCACAGCTTGTTTCCTTCACCATTCGCAAGGATACAATGTCGACTCGCTTGGATGAATGTGACTTGGATTGTGTAGATTGTGTGAGTGATGTTTCTGATGCGTGTTGAGTATTCGGATAGTGGTTAGTTTCTTTCATGGTTTCTCCTAAATTAAAAAACGTCCTCGCCCGGTTGAATGGATGAAGACGCTTCGTGTATTCAGGATTATCATATCTACTTGTAATTCCCATCAATACGGTTGTGAAAGTAAAAAAAGCCCTCTAACCGATTGCTCGATTAGAGGACTTATACATTCATACACTCATTAAATTGTCAGATTGGTGTATGAATTCCACGGTGCACAGGTACACTTTTTCCATTTTTTCTATTTATTTTGATGTAATAAGCAACAGGCATATATCACTATTATTACATCAATTTCGCAAAAACAATATAACGTTTTGAAGCATTTCCAATATACCTAAACGGATAGCATGTGGATAAGGTAAGCATTTCTTCTGGAGCTGTAGAACGGATGACTGTTGTATCATTTTCATCTACGATTTTCGTATCTACAATGGCATATGTAAAGGTGCCATGCTGCATTTTCACAACGATTGTATCGCCATTTTTTAATTTGTCCAATCCGGTAAACACGGTGTCCCTATGTCCAGATAATAGAACTTGATCTTTTTGTCCGGGATAGACGGTGCCTGTATAGTGACCAACGCCTTGCTTTAACGCATCCTCATCTGTCCCTTCAACTATCGGGAGCTCTTTATGGATACTAGGGATTTGCAAGATACCGATTGTTTGCCCCTGATGAAAAGACAACTCGCCTTGGGATGTTTCTATTCCTGGTTTTCCCATCCCCTCCTTTTCTTGATAAAGTGCGATTTTTTCCATACTCTTCTTTACCTCGGCCAATGCAGTTTTTTCGGACTGATGCGCTGACTTTAACTGCACACTAGCGTATCCAATGAACATCAGTCCAACCACCAACAAACTCAATGCCACTTTTTTCAGCAAAATGCTACTCCTCCTGTAAACCAAGTGCCCAACAACAATAACCAATAACCAATAACAGTTATCCTTATGCATGTCCTTTTCACTGCTGATTGCACAAAAACTGAAAAGCTGCCAAGGCATGTTATGCCATGCTCGGGCAGCTTGCCATATGTTTCTCTTCAATCAATTCATCATCTCGGTATCTATTGAGCAATTTTTGTCCGTTTGTAATGCCTGATGATCATCAACACAATTCCACCTAATACAAGCACAGAACCGACTAACATCAGATTAAATAAGTTTGTCGAGGTAGCAGGTAGTTTGAGCCCAGCTGAAGCTACACCGCCACTTTCAATCTGTCCTTTTGTTACGGCTTGGATTGCAGTGCTATTTTTTCTTTCTACTGAAAAAATGAAATCAAATACTGCATCAAGGCCTTGAAATTCATTTCCAAGATGCTCTGGAAAACGAATAGTGATGTCCAGGTTCTCGTCGCTGCGATTTGTGAGTTTTCTTGCAGGCAGAGATTTAAATGCAGCCAATTTTCCCTGATACAATTCCTTGTCATCTGATTTTATTTCCAGCAGCAGCTCATTGTATAACTTTTTTTCTCCATTGTTTTGTAAGTGCATATAGTAGTTAAAATCTTTACTCCCGGAATTTTTGACTGTAAGGGTACGGGGTGCCCAGTCACCAGGCTTCATATTACTGATATCAAATAACGTATCTTTTGGTGAAAGACTAATATCTAACTCTTTCTTGTCTGTGTCATTTTCACTATCTGCAAATACACTCACTACAGGAAGAAAATACAATCCGCCAATTAATAAAAAGAACTGAAAAACTGAGCGCAGCCTTTTCATGGAGATTCCTCCTTTTATTTCTCAACAACCTACTCAGGAAGAACTTTTCCCGCCATCTTCCCCCAGTAATTCTGCTTGTTTTTTAGGGGACACTTCTATTTCAGACAGCGCTCTCCATACCACAAACCCCGAGTAGATAAGCAATAGAAATCCAGGTATTAGCAGAAAAAATGCACCGTTCTTTGATTGGGAAAAGTTAATGAGGTACCCAGCGTAAGGAACTGTAATACCTGTGTACTCTGCTACGACATTTTCAGATAGAACCGGATTCATGTCTTCTGCATTGTTGTTGTCGCCTTTTGTGCGGTAAAGTACAGAATCTCCACTTTTGATTACCTCTGTAATTCGGTGTGTAATTAAAATTCCATTTTCTTCCTGAAACGTGATGACATCGCCTTCCTTATATTTGGTCTTATCTGTTGCTTGTTTTACAGTAATAATTGATCCAGTTTTAATTCCAGGCTCCATTGAACCCGACAAAACTGTCTTAATTTGGTTACCCAAAAGCTGGGGTTCACCTCCAGATATCTTCGTGACACCCACCAGCGAGGCTATGCTAATTAATAGTATTATCAATATGCCTGTGATGAGACTATTTATCCATTTCATTACTTTCAGTTTTTTCATTTGTATTCCCCTCCGAATTCTTTGTATTTAATTTTTGTTCTACTGTATCACTCGTTTCTTCATCCTTTTTCTCAACTGGTTTTTCTTCTGATGCTTTATTTTCTGTGGAATTCTTATCATCTGGACTCTTTTCTTCTGATTTGTTTACTGAATTTCCCGTTCCGTCTGGCTTTATTTGATCCTCACTGTTAGGTGTCTGCGAATCCTTTTCTTCATCAGCACCTGAATCCACTTTGTCTTCTAATTCACTTGACTCCATATTTTCCGGATCGGTTACTTTTTCGTCTTCATGTACCTCATCCTTTTCCACTTCAGATTTATCCTCACTGCCCTTACAATCATCGTCGGCTCCTTCACTTGGCATTTCGTCATTTTCATTTTCCTCATCACATTCACTCTCTTCCGACTCTTCCTCCCATGTACCTGCAGTAATCACCTGTGAAACTTTCGATTGGTCGCCTAAATATGCAGACGTTTCAGACGACATGTAACTAATGCTGAAAATAGATAAATAGAAAATGGCTGTTATCTTTAAAAGCAGAAAAAGACCTTTATACGTTTCCCGGGCAGTACGTTTTCGGTTGTTTCTCAGCACTATCACTCCTTTATAATAGTAATAGGTAAACGGTCATTATATATATTCCTCAAAACACAAGGCACTATTATATGTTGAGAAATATACATAAGGGAGAGCATGGATGATCAATTGAAGTGAAAGAAGGGAGGAGAAATGCTCTCCTCCCTTGATATAGAAAGAATTTATTTTGAAGTGCCTGCTGTCTGTTGTGCATCAAATTTCCACTTTAATTCTAAGGATGCTTTTTGGTATGCATTTTGGTCTGCGCCATTATCATTAAATCTGAATTTCACATACATATTGTCCGTTGTACCAGCTTTGATACCGCTTTTCTCACCGCCCTGCCATCCAAAAAACTTCGGGGATTCATTTTTAACGGCATCCGCTGACATACTCTTCAATTCGTTCAATGTCTTACTTACAATGACATTGCTTTCCCCAAGAATGCTACCTTTATCTTCATTTTTAAGAAAATCCACCACAATATGATCGCCAAAACCTGCAACTGATTCAGTGTAGTCAGTCGTTAGAAAAATTTTAGAAATATCCAGACTCCCCGTATTTTCTAACTTAAATGTACGATTCATCCAATCACCAGGTTTAATATTATCAACCTTGATAATTTCCACAGGATTGAGTGTTAAATCCAATGTCCCTGCAGCAAATGTGTTAGTAGATGTTTCTACATCGTTAAAATAAGCATATGTTCCTCCACCAATCATACTAATAGCCAACACTCCAGTTGCAACACCCATACCTAATTTCGCTTTAATACCCATTTTTTTGTTCCCCCTCAGATTTGTTTTTAAATTTGTCATTACGTTTACTAACTTGGACAATACTTTTTTTAAGTATCGTTTCGAAGTCTTGACCATTTTCGATGTCATTACTTCTTCTTTTTGTGTAGGCTCCGAAACTCTTCCTATCAAGATGTTTCTTGTTTCTGGAAATGTCTTGTAAGATTAGTTCTTTCTTAGCCGCTGCAAACAACTTGATCATTCCTCACACCTTCAGTTTCGCTCATAGCGATGTACCTTCAATGATGTACTTTAATTAATGATTCTTATTTATGAAAGCCCCCCTTATTCTGCAACCAACCGCTATGATATTGGAACTAGCTTTAGTATAAACACAGGGAAATTAATTCTCGTCCCTCTAAGGTGTAATATTTAAAATGTTCACACACCACTTAAGGATAATTCCAATGGTATTATTTAGTGCCATTCACTTTTACATTTCTGATGGTAGAATATTTTTATTGGTTGGTTTGTAGCATCTAAAAGAGACAAAACGACTAAACAAGAAATAATCTTACAAAAAAGGTTCTTTATCTCCCTTAAAAATCGACAGTCTTTTCAGAAATCATCATGTATACTATTAGTATGTAATTACTAAATTGGAGACTATGAACTACATCCTCTATCTGGGCACCTTGGATGTATGGAGTCAGTGGTGCAACCGGCCTCATATCATTTGTACGTATTATATGAGACACACTCTTTAGTGAGTGAGGAGGCTATATATTGATGAAAATAGTATTAGTGGATGATCAAACACTCATTCGCAAAGGGCTGATCTCGTTTTTATCACTGCAGGATATGATGGAGGTGTCCGGAGAAGCCAGAAACAAGCAAGAAGCACTTTCTCTGATTCAAAGAGAAAATCCGGATTTGGTGATTGTTGCATTCCACTTAGGAGAAGAATGGGGATTAGAAGTGATAACCGAAGCGAGAAAGCGAGGGGCTACCTGCAAATTCGTCATCCTGATCTATTCAAAGGACCCGATGTCTTTCCAATACGCAACAGTCATGGATGTAGAAGGTTATATATCACTGGAAGCACACCCCGAAGAACTCATATATGCACTTCAAATGATTCAAAGAGGAAGAAAATATTATGACCCGGACATAATAGATCAATTGATACAGTCACAGAACAGCCCACATATGGATAACAGCCATGTAAATCTTCTTACCTCGAAGGAAAAAGAGATCTTACAAAAACTCGGTCAGGGATTTTCGAATAAACAAATAGCCGAGAACCTATACATCACCGAAAACACAGTGAAAAAGCATGTAAGCCAGGTCTTATCAAAATTGGATCTTGGTGATCGGACACAAGCAGCGCTCTATGCGAATGTAACAGGATTGGTGCAATATAAGCATGAAGTGCTGGTATGATCATCCCAAAACTCAGATACTCAGACGGGCCCCCTTGCCATGGCAAGGGGGCCCGTCTGGTTTGTATATTTTGTCACATTGCTCTTTTAGTAATGATTCAACTCCCTGAAAGCTCATCATTTCCTTCTTTAACACCACTTTCAAAATTTCATATGCAGCAGTATCTAGCAGTCCATAGGAACAATATCCTTATACATCACGCGTGTTGATTAAACATAATTATACAGCTCCAACATGACAGATTTTCTTTAGACGTTTCATTGGTAAAGCTCTCGTGCAATTTAATTCTTGCACGTTCTTCATGAAAAGGCGCCCGAGGTAAGTATGTTTTTCCTACCATAACTATCGTTTAGTCAATGGAAAGAAGCGTTTTTGACTTCTTTAGTTTACGAAGTGCAGCGCGGCTCAATTTACCCACAATTATTTAAGAAACACGCTTAATGATTGCATAATCAAGCTGTTTCAAATGCTTTGAAAGAGACAAATAATAGACGAGAAATAAGCCAACACTGGCACCTAAATTAGCTGAGTACCTTAATTTGCTGCGTTTGGTACGAGATAGGAAATGAGCACAGAATTCGTGCATTTAATGGCTGTTTCCACGTATTCGAATTCATTTAAAATCGCTTGTAGTTCATCTTAATAATGAAAATTTCGAATCTGTTTTTGAAGCGTGGCATTCTTGTTCATGAAAAATAGAAGATGAAGGTTTAGAAGACTTACTATCATCATTATCATTAGAAGAGCGCGAGTTAATGTTTCTCTTATAATCTGATTGTATATCACAGTCAATATGTGCCTAGCATTTTGGAATTTCAGTTGTGAGAGTAAAAAAAACGGAAAGTGCGGTTGCTTAAAAAGCTTAGAAAACAGCTGATAAAAAGTAAGGATTAACAAGCTATCATTCAATAGGATGTAAGTAGCTGCTATTCGGCTACATTCAAACATACATTAACCTGAATGATTGATTGTTTGACAAAAAAGGTTGAACCTTTACCCAAATGCTTTCTAATCCAATTAACTTTTGTGAAACTAAGGGAAACTTTACTCCTGAGACCTATCGTTTCCTTAATGGAGAGATGCTCGATAAACTTATAGATAAAATTATCATAAGCGATGTTCATATGTCTGCAGTCGTTGATTATTTGAAATTTGCAGTGCTGGTATAAAAAAGGGAAAGTGCGGTTATTTGTAACCTTCAAAACTGACTCAATGCTACTCGATTATAAGAAGAATAAAGTAGTCCTAAAGATCTATTTAACCTGGATATAATAGTAAATACAATAAAATTATGGTATACTGAATTCACAAAAAATAAAGAGGAGCGATGTAATGAAACGATTAGTAACCGCAGTTTTATCACTTACACTCGCAGTTGGTTTAACTGCGACTCCAGCTTATGCAGCTGCAAAAACCGACTTCACAGATGTCCCCAAGTCCAATCAATTTCATGATGAAATTCAATACTTAGTTGGTGAGAAAGTAATTAGCGGATTTACAAACGGACAGTTCAAACCAAAAGAAAATTTGACTCGCGGCGAAGCCACTATGATGATTGGTCGTATGCTTAAATTGGATAGCACCCAGCGGACAACAAAGTTCAAAGACGTTACCAAAAGCTACGCAGGTAGCGGTTACATTGCATCTGCTACAAAAGATGGAATCATTAGTGGTTACTCGGATGGCACCTTCCGCCCAAACCAAGAGGTTACACGCGGTGACATGGCGCTGATCATTGCAAAAGCATTCAAACTACATTATCAAGCTCACTATAGCTTCACCGATATTAACTATCAAATGAAGGCGTATGACTCTATTCGCTACTTAGCAGGTGCTTCTATTACAACTGGTTATGCAGATGGAAGCTTCAAACCCTACGGCAAAGTCACACGCGAACAATTTTCAGCTTTCTTAGCACGCGGTATGAGTCCAGTGTACAAACAGAAAACTGCTATGGCTGGAAGCTATGCTGCGAACATGACCAAACAGTATACCTACACAGGGGCAGATGGAGAGATTGTACACACTTATAAGTATGTAGAGAAAACTACTTCTGGTGCTAACCTTGGATATGTTTGGGAAGCTAATAACTTAACAGACGGAAGTATCAACTATTACTTACAAAGTGAAAATAGCGATTCTCTTTCTTCAGGGCAGCCTGAATCCCATTCGTATATCGATATGAAATATCCGGTTACAGTAGGTAAATCTTGGCCATTGGAACTGACCGGGAATCACGAATCCAAAATCACCAAAATACAGGCCACCGTTAAAACTCCTTACAAGACATTTAACAATGCGGTCGAAGTTTCCAATACCCGAGGATATAAAACTTACTACGTTCAAGGTATCGGAAATATAAAAACTATCGATCCTTCTGGTACGGTAATCAGCGAATTGAAATCCATTAAATAAGCTTGATTTCCATAATGTCTACGAAAACGTCAGCAACTGCTGGCGTTTTTTTATTCCCTACTCACATACCAAAAAGTCTGTAACCTGAATCGGTTACAGACTTTTCACGTTCCCTCTCCGTAGGAAATCACGAATAAGTACTGGCAAATATCCAATGTATATCAAATAGACTGGAGTTAACGGCGCACGATACCGTTGTCCACCTATCAATAAGCCGAGTGCAGTCAACGAAGTGAAGCCAATCATGTAAATGAGCATGGATATATGAAGCAATCTACGTTTCTGATCAAAAACAATCGCTGCTAGCAAGCCAATTGCGCTAATCACCATAGAAAGTAAATCCAGATTATCTAGCGGCTTAAAGAATAGCGCCATCTTCCCCAAGACATTTTTCAATGTTGTAATTGGATGACTTATCATATAATCCACTGCACGTTGTTTCAAAATAACGCTGCGCTCAGGTAGAGACTTTTCACTGAGTGTATAGAAATAAGGCTCTACAAACTCTTCCTGAATCGTAGTTGCAAAGAAACCCACTTTCGTTTCAGGGTTATTCGCGATATATAAATTTTGACCGCTATAGTTTTCCAATGAAACAAATTCTCCGTGCAGGTGCTTGTTGTATGTCCCATTCAAAAAGAGCAGAATGAGAGGTACTACACCAAAAAGAACAATCAGGAATTTCTTTTTGTCTTTCCATCCAAAATACATAATTAGCATCCCCAGCAATACAAACATAAACATGAGGTGCGGTCGGAAGAGTAATGTAAAACTGATGAAAACAATTAAATACCCCGCTCGTTTAGGTTTCCCATCTGTATCGATCCATTTTTTCAGCAAAATCACCGAAATCAGAACCAATGTGACGAAAATGGTTTCCGTCAGTAAGAACTGTGGACCATTGCGTATTAGAACCGTTTGCACTGCATACGCCAATCCTACGAGTAACGCTGACCAGTTACTTTTGAAAAAGTTTTTTGTAATCATCGCAACTAGCACTGCGTTACATGCATAGAGTATGTATTGAAATACAAAGAATGAGGTTTCCGTCTTAAAGAAAAATGCGAAAACAGCTAAAAATACTGCGAAAAAGGGCGGAACAATGATCTCTTCTACACGTACTTGGTTAATTAGACCATTACCTTCCAACAAGTTCTCCGCCATGTTATAATACAGTTGCCCGTCTGGCGTGATTGTCATTAATGGAATGTGCAGCTTTAGTAAGAAAGCAAAAAGCGCAGCAAGTGACGCAACGAAAATCGTACTGTACATTAATACCAACTTCCAGTTCATACAAAACACCTCTCTAGCGGCCAAATTCACGTAAGGAGCTCCTCCATGACTTCACCTGTTCTAATAATCATTCCCGCATATAACGAAGAAGCAACGATTTTACATACAGTGGAAACGATTGAGACTTCCACCCTTTATGATTATATAGTAATCAATGACGGTTCAACAGACCGCACGCTAAGTATTTTGAAAGAACATCAAAAACCCTATATCTCGCTCCCTATAAATCTTGGAATCGGCGGTGCCATGCAAACGGGTTATCAATATGCACATCGTCAGGGATACGACTACGCCATGCAGCTTGATGCAGATGGTCAGCACAATCCTGCTGATATTGAGCATTTACTACAAAGCATTCAAGAAGGTGACTACGATATGGTCATCGGATCCCGATTTCTCGAGAAGACTTCTTACAAGGGTTCTATTGTACGAAGAGCTGGGATCTTATACTTTTACTACCTTCTCAAGTGGATTGCGAAAATCGAGGTATACGATCCTACATCCGGCTACCGGATTGTGAACAAACCTGTCATTGCCTTATTTGCAAAGGACTACCCTGTGGACTATCCAGAAGTCGAAGTGTTAGTCACACTTTCCCGCAAAAAGTTCCGTATTAAAGAAATTAAAACAGAAATGAAGGACCGCCAAGGGGGCGCTTCCAGCATTACAAACGTAAAAGGATTGTACTATATGGTAAAAGTGACATTCTTTTCGGTGATTCGATCATTTCTATAAGAAGGAGTTACATTTCATGTCCGCAACGATTCAACTCATTACATTCTTAGCAGCGTTTCTCTTCTTTATGCAAGTGGTCTATCTCACTTCAAAGAACAAGCTCCATGACAAATATGCCTTTTTATGGATCATGTTTGCGCTCGTTGGCATTGCCGCTTCATTTTGTTTGCCATTGTTGAACAGATTCGCAAAACAAATCGGAATTACTTACATGCCATCACTCGTATTCATGTCTGCATTCCTAGTCGTTCTAGTGTTGTTAACATACCAGACAGTCGTCATCTCTAGACACGAAAAACTCATCAAACAGTTGGTTCAAGAAATCGCTTTTTTAGATCAACGTACAGAAAAATCCGAAATGAGAAATGAAAAATGACTATTAATCATATCCTCTTAATCGCTTTGAACACAACGATTCTTGTAATAGGACAGTTCCTATGGAAAATCGGCATGACTAAAAAAGAAGCCGACTTCTCATCTGTCTTCGGAATTTTAAAGCTCTTATTTTCTCCTTATATCTTTTCCGGCCTCGTGATGTATGGCTTTGCAACTGTTCTTTGGCTCTTCATCTTATCAAAGGTCCAGCTCAGTGTTGCGTACCCCCTTCAGTCATTCGCCTATCTGTTCACTGTGATAGGAGCTTACTTTGTATTCGGTGAACCCATCACACTTTGGAAAGTTGTGGGTGTATTATGCATAATGCTGGGTGTCTCCATTATCGGGATATCCGAAGCCCATTTGTAGAATTCCTTTTAATAGAAAATCAAAAGAAGTACCCTTGATAACTTACTCAAAGGATACTTCTTTTTCATATATTACTTCAACTCCTCACTAATTCAGTGTCAATTGACTATGAAGCCCTTAAGTTCCCCGTATTATCACTTTATTTCATTTTCATAAAGGTTCCTGAAATAATTATGTAATTTATACTGCTTGGTTCTCATAAACCTATGTAGTATCACCCTTCTATATCTAGATTTACATATACGTGGAACATAGAACTATTTAATTATTAATATCCCTAGTTTTTATTTAACAATAGTTATAAAAACCCATTTTATCTAAAAATAAAAATAGGTCCTTATACTAAATAACTATTGTGAAATAGCTGAATTTTAGTTAATATAACGAAGAGTCCTAAGAAGTAGTAATCTTTCTACTCTTTGTGATTTACTATCATTTCTCAAAGGAGTGTTTTAACATCAAAAAACTCACATTTAATTTACTCATCCTCGGCATCTCCCTAACAGGGCTATTCCTAGGTAGCAATTCAGTATCTGCTCAAACTGCAGGCATCCTTCCATTCGATCAGACGAGCACAATTATGCTTACTCCAGAAAACCCGAAAGTTATTTACACCCTTGATCTAAAAGAACCAGGTAAGATATCGACAACTATTCGCTCTTATTTTCCATACGCAGACTATCAAATTCTAGATGAAGATGGTACCCGTATTGTGGATGGAAGCATGTATTCTGGGTCTCCAAATACACCAGATACAGAAATGTATTCTACCCATTTAGAAAAGGGTCGCTATACAATTCATTTTAGTACTTCACGTAGCTTTCCAGAGGGTGTTTCATCCAAAAAGTTCACTATTCTTCCAGAGTTTTCTGCCACAAAGAATAATGAAATAGAACCAAATGACGGTACTGAGCTAGCCGAATTACTACCGTTAGATAATCAGCCTGTCCGAGGCTTAATCAGTTGGTCGGAAACGAGTGATTATTTTAAGATTGAGTTAAAAGAAGCAGGTAAAGTATCCTTTGATTACAATGGCTACTTTAAATCTAGTTCAATTACTCTTCTCGACAAAAACGGAGAATCAATCTTTAATGAGACGCTTTATAGCGGTCAAGAATTCACCCCTCAGAAATATTCTAATTCTACCTATTTGGAAGCAGGAACATACTACTTTAAAATCTCTAAATACGCATGGCAAAATCTTACTGGCGTTTATACACTACAAGCTTCCTTCCAAGCTGCTTCTAGCGATGACGTAGAACCGAACAACGGAACCGAAATCGCGCAGGACCTACTTTTAGGAGAAGCAAATCAAGGTTTAATCAGTTGGAACGATCAAATCGACTACTATCAATTCGATGTACCTAACGCTATGAAGCTTAACCTTTCTGCTCATTCATATTTCAAGTATTTCAATATCGAAGTGTTTAACAAAAATGGTGATAATCTTCTCAATAAAAGCCTTTACGACGGTGCGGAAAACAATCCTGAAAAATTCTCTACCGAAATCGAGCTCGCTAAAGGAACGTATTTCGTGAAAATCTCAAAAAGTACTTGGTATTCAAATCACGGTCTCTACCGAATTCTAATCAGTGATCCCTCCGCAAATAAAAACTTTATAGACGTAACTCCTGCATATAAGGATGCAGTAGACTACTTAGTCAAGAACAAAATTACACAAGGAACTTCGAGCACAACTTTCGGAATCTCCACCAAAATCAAACGTATTGATGCTGCAATAATGCTTGCTAAAGCGCTTGGTATCGAAGGATTTGAGACAAGTTCTTCAGTATATAAAGATGTTCCTAGCCGTGGATTCGGTGCAGTAAATGCGCTATCTAAGCGCGGAATTATGAAAGGAAAGTCAGATACGTTATTTGGAGCAGATTCTTATTTAACACGAGGCGAAGTTGCCCTCATTTTGACACGTGCTTATTCACTGGATGGAACTGGGACAACTACTAACTTTGCAGACGTTTCTTCCAGCTATAAAAATGCAGTGAATGCATTAGTAAAGAATAACATTACTCAAGGCAAATCCCCTTCTCTATTTGGGACAACTTCATCTATTACTCGTGGTGAAATTGCAATTTTCTTATATCGTGCGAGTCTTCTTTCAAAATAAGTAGCAATACCCAGTAGATGTAAACTAAAAGCGGCACAGAGAATTTCTCTGTGCCGCTTTTCTATTTATTTCAGTAGCATAGTCATTCATAATAACAATCCTATTATATATCTCTCATCTACAGTACTCTATCGAGGAAGAAAACATTTTCGACTCCCTAATTACCTTACATGATTTCATAAAAACTTACTTTCTCATTTATACAGCAAGACAGTTTCGCTATCGTCCCACATACTAGCAATAAGCGTTCCTCCCCAACAGGAATATGCTTTTTTATACAATATTCGATTTGTCCTATCAATGGAGTAAATAGCCTGTCTGTCTCTCTCCCCAGCGAACTTAGATTCACGTTTTCGTTAAAGTTTACCTTCACTTATTCGACAATCGTGCGCTGTTGATTGTTTACCGCTAGATAGTCCTCGAATGAGTCTACAACTAAGACCAACATTACATTGGGTTCAACCATACTATCTATAACGTAGCCCGTATATTTTTTAATACCATCTCAGAATAAGAGTTGGCTAAGTGTAATCAGGATTTCGTTTGCTAAAATGAGTCTTTTTCTACTTTTCCACGTTTTTCTCCTCCTTATCGACTTAAACTCCATAACCTAAATTTTATTAATCTTCGTAAGTAAAGCTCATTTACTTCTTTTTAAATCCACTACTCGCTACAGTTTTGCAACATCGTATTTTTACAAATACTAGTTCAAGGAAATTAATGAATTCTTACTTCTACCTTGACTGCTCAATATATCTATTTAACTATTGTACAGTTCTGATAATCCATATACTATAAAAAGGTAACTCACACGAGCTGCATGGATCCTATCTGATGAAATAGGTGGACTATCCACTCATTAATAGACCCCTGCATGCATCAACGAAAAGGAGCAACACCTATGGAGAAACTTAAATTTGCTGCAATTATTTTAGCACTCTCTTTAATCGGGCTATTCTTCAATACACATTCGGTATTTGCTGAAACGAATGGAAATCTGCAGTTCGATGAAAAGACCACGATTTCTTTAACACCTGAAAATCCAACAGCCACATATACTATTAATTTGCCAGAACCAGGAAAGCTAACTGGAATAATAGAAGCCTATTTCGAGCATGCTCCCTACCAGATAAAGGATGAAAATGGAGTCGATGTTGTCAATGATTTTCTATATCTAGGAACCTCATCCACACCCACAATTAAAAACCTGGACATTCATTTAGAAGCGGGCCAATACACTGTCGAATTCCAAACTTCGAACATTTGGCCGGAAGGTGTAATGCAGAGGAACTTCTCTTTCCTTCCTAAATTCACACCTGCAGGAAACAATGAAAAAGAACCGAATAACGTAATGGAACAGGCTGAATTATTACCACTTACGAATTTTCCAATACGCGGATTTTTAAGTTGGTCTGACCCTGTGGATTATTATAAAATCCAATTGGATGAAGCTGGAAAATTATCTTTCGATTCCAATATGTTCATTCGGGATTGTGTCATGACGTTACTAGACGAGACCAGTGCGACTATTATTCAAAAGCATTTCATTAAAGGTAACGAATTCTCCCCTGAAAAGTATTCAGACTCAATCTATTTAGAAGCAGGAACGTACTATATTAAAGTTGGTGAATCTTCTAAACGCCTTTTTAATGGTGTCTACACGTTGCAAGCACGCTTCGATGCAGCAAATAGTCATGATGTCGAGCCCAACAACTCAATTGAGCTTGCGCAAGTAATGCCTATAGGAAAAGATTTTACCGGTCTAATGAGCTGGAATGATCAAGTCGACTACTACCAATTCGTTGCCTCAAATACTACGTTCTTCACGTTGTCAGCAATCTTCTATTTCAATGATTGTGAAATTGAAGTGCGCAACTCGGACGGGACACGGTTGCTCAACAAATCCATTTATGGCAGTTCTGAAAAGAATCCACAACAACTGGAGACAAGCTTAGATGTAACAAAAGGGACCTATTTTATTAAAATACAAAAATCTGCTGGTTCTTCAAAGCCTGGCCTCTATAAACTTTCAATTAAGGATCCTGCTGCTAGAAGAAACTTTACAGACGTATCCTCTGCCTATCAGGATGCTGTGGACTACTTAGTCAATAATAATATTGCAAAAGGAACATCCCGAACAACATTTGGCATTTCCGATAATGTCAAACGAATCGATGCAGCGGTGATGCTTGCCAAAGCACTTGGCATTAACGGTTCAAAAACAAGCACATTACTATTCAAAGATGTTCCTAGCCGTGCTACTGGTGCAGTGAAAGCATTGTCTGAACAGGGAATCATGAAAGGAAAGTCCGCTACATCATTTGGTTCTAATGATCAGTTAACACGCGGAGAAATTGCACTTATTTTGACACGTGCCTATAAATTAGACGGGAAGGGTACAAGCACAAACTTCACTGATGTCTCAGCCACTTACAAACCTGCAGTCGATGCACTCGTGAAAAATAAGATTACTCAAGGGAAATCTCCTTCCACGTTCGGGACGACTGATCCAATTACGCGTGGAGAAATCGCGATTTTCTTATATCGTGTGAGTCTCCTCAAACAATAAAAAACTAACTCAACAACTGTAAAAGCGTAGAGTCTTCAAGCATTGACTTAAGTTAATGAAACAAATAAAACATCTTTCGTTGAAAATAGTGTATAAACCTTATTCAATCAATGTGGAGGTGTTTTTTCTTATGGGGAAACGAGTAAGTTATCCTGCAGAATTTACAATGGAGGCGATTAAAATGCGTTTGGCTGGAATACATACATATTTCTATACCGGTGAAAAGACATGGATTTTTCCATAGCTTATCATATAACTTCAATATGTTTTCTCTTTCACAATACATTTTCTCCACTAATGTCTCCTCTTTATCAGGCAATTCATCAAGCTTAACCTCATGGATATTTTAAAAAAATCATCTCATTCTTAATAGGAAGTTAAAAGGAGTATTTTACAGGTATTAACAATTTTATAACCAAAAGGTGTTTCATAAAAGAATCCCCTATTCACCACTTTTGTTAGTCTTTTTTCTAGGTAAAAGAAAAAAAGCCCTCCAATCGATTGCTCGACTAGAGGGCTACCTCCTTCAATCACACAGCATCCTTTATAAATAGAGTGACACACGTGTTTAAAGAATATTAGAATTGCATTTTGACCAAGACTCCCAGACTAATTAATGTAAGGAGAGGCAATAAAACCAGATTGATTTTTACCATTTTTCACCGTTTGAGCTGGGTACCAAACAAACTGGTTCTTCGAATTTGAAGGTTCATTGTAAACTGGTGCGCCCAAAATCGTTAGTTTGTCCATTGAAGTTGTTGGTAATAGTTTTGATGATGTATTTGGATTCGACCGCATCCCTGTTCCAAAATAAGTAACGGTATCTCCTGTTTTCAATAACTCCTTAGATGTTGTAGCTGCTTTTGTCATATCGAAAATCATTTTATTAAACTGTATCGTATGATTCGTAGATTCTCCATAACTGAAGTCTTCTTTTATCATTCCAATTGAATTGATATTCGTATTCAATAGGCCATTTTTACGGAGCTCAAGATAAACTTTTTCTTGATAGGCATTCGGGTTTCTTTCGCCAGTCGATTGATAGAATGGGCTATTTACTGACTTTGTTCCATTATACGCCATGACCGCAAAATACCAGTGCTCCAGTTTTGCTGAATTATGGTCTGCAATTTTCGGTAAATCCTTTCGGTCGAAATTTGTTCGAAGGAAGTCCAAGCCTGCCTCAATATTGTACATTAAATCATATTTTAGCCGTGCCACATCATATCCAGTGGTGTTCGTGATTTGCATAAGCCCAATGCCACCGTCGTTACTAATAATCGGTTCGCCTTTTTCAGTGAACTGTTTCCAGCCATTACTTTCTACAGACACAAGTGCCTTTACAATTTCCGGCGGTATCTGAGTTTCCGCTTGTCTTGCAGCTTTCGTAAGCAAACAGTTCATGGTTTGCCGATCAGGATTTTCTCGACTTTCGGGATCATATCCGCACACATACACGGTTAAACGAAGCTCATCATTTAACGCTCGCGCTAGAAATGCCGAGAACTGAGCACGTGTTAACGACCTCGCTGGTTGAAAACGTCCGTCTGAATAGCCTTCGGTGACACCAAAAGTGATCACTTTACGAATATCTGAATAGCTACTGGAACTAATTGGTACATCATAAAACGAAAGCGCTTCTTCTTCCTCGAGTTTAAATGCACGTGCTAAAAAGCTCGCCATTTGTCCACGAGTCACCACTGCATTCGGACGAAATGCCCCATCTGTATATCCGTTAATGATTCCTGCTTCACTTGCCGATTGAATAGCCCCTGAAGCGGCACTTTGGTTACTTACATCCGAGAAAACAGTGTCCCTTTTTTCTGTTTTCAAATCGAGGGTTCTTGCAATCATCAAGGCTGCATCGCCGCGAGTCACATCATTATCCGGTGCAAACCGATTATTCTCAAACCCTCGAATTATACCTTTATCATACAAAAATCTCATGTGTTCAGCAAAAGGATGTTTACTATGTACATCCGAAAAACCTTCAGCCTTCACTGATCCTACATTCCCCAATAGAATTAAGGCAACTGATAAGAATAAAACGATTGCTTTTTTCAAAACCATCCCCCCTACCAGTAGCTTACTATAGTTCAAGTGTTTTGCAAAAAAAATTGGTTTTTATTGGTGATTTGGCGAAGAAAGGAAACTCGGTATACGCATCGTCATCCGGCGAAAAGTGGACACTCGATGATTTTATTTGTTTACAGTCCTTCACTTGACCTGAAAGGTATCTTCTAATGTATACGGATGTTTCGCAGAGCCTACTTGAATTTTCAATTTGTATTCCCCTTTTTCCAATTCGTACCGATCTAATACGATGCTGCGATTTTCCAGCGGCATGATTAAGTCTTCATCTTTATCCAGCTTCAGATACGACATGGACCATGCCGTTTCTATTTTTAATGGCATAGTTACAAATCCAGAATCCTCTTTTCTGACCACTTTTACCCACTCATCCTCTTTCTTTTTAAAAACTTCCAGATCCTTACTGTAGGAAATATAATTCGGACCCCAGTTCTCGATGATGAATGTAATGGTTTCGTTCTTTTTGTAAACATCCTTCATAACCTTCATAGCCATATTATACTGATCGAAAGTAGTAAAGAGCGGATCGTATCGAACATCCTTTACTTCGTTGTTTGCATCTCTGACTTTCACTGTATATCTATACAACTTACCAGACTCATTGGGAATCTTGACTTTTGACTCGTCCAGATTTGTCGTAGTGATTGAAAAAATCTCTTTCGCCTGTTCTGCATGCCTATTCACTTGCTCTAATGTTATTTCTGCGGTATACCCCTCTTTCAACTTTTTGGGCATGTCTGGTTCATAAACAGAACCGGGATACACTTCAATGGCTCCATTGAGACGGTAGGGATCATGAAGTCTAAAAACATTTCCTTGACCATAACGTTCCGTTCCAGCATTCACAACAGTTGCAAAGTTTTGGACGTATAAGTCTTGATAGGTCCCTTCGTAATTTTTTGTTTCCTTTTCTACTTCTATTTCTTTAGAACCGGTGCATCCCATAAGAAAAATACTTAACGTACTTATCGCAATAAGCCTCTTCATCATTTGCTCCTCCAATCTCTTATTTAGTTAGTCGTTCCATAATTGGAATAGTTTCACTTTGCGAAAAATTTTTATAGTAGGATGTAATAGTTAGTTTCTACTTAACAGTTTTTTTCATGAGACAATGCAACTTATTTAACTGGAATCTAAGAAAGCCTCTAACCGATTTCTCGATTAAAGGTCTTTTCCATTTATTCACCTATGGCCAATTCTGATTCATGTCTGATTTATACAGTGACTCACCTCTTTCTTCACAATTAACTTCAATGTCTTTTCCTATTTCCATTATCTAAGTTTAAGTTGGTCGTTCTCCCCTTCTCTAAACTCTTGTCAGTAGGGCAAAATGGTAAGGGATAGCTTTCGTGTGGATTCGTGATACAGCGCATGATTACATAGTAATAGGTACCTGACCGCCAGTCGTTTTTGCGTCGGGTAATGTTTGACGCTTCCTCAATAGCTGCACCATAGAGAATTGCTGTTACATCGAGATCTGCAATTGTCCGTCCAATACGGATAAGTTTCACCTGAGTGAGATTGATCCATATGATAGTGCCAAATGGATGGAAGAGCTGTTTTGGAACTTACCCGAAAGAAACAAAGATGTACCACCTGTGTGATTTGTTTCGGGTATCTCTATCACCACCCACCTCAACTACTATTACATAAACTTGTAACGTGCAAAACGTACACTAATCCACTTAACAATTAGTGTACTTTTCGCTATCAATTCATTCCGATATTCCCATAACTGCGTGTTGAGCAGGTACAATTAACTAATAAATAAACTAATTATTGTTCTCCTTTATATCATAATCCGATAAATTTTCATTAACTAATATACCGAACAACTTTTCTGAGTTCGCTTCATTCAAATCCGTGTATAAAACATGATTAGAATCAATAAGTTTAACTGTTTTACCATCAGGATTTATTGAAAGATAGTAATTCGTTGATACTCGATCCTTATTATCTATACTCTCAATACGAAATTCCCCAGAATTACTAATCGGTTCTTCTGGTTTTTCCCAATTTGCATTATCCATAATATCTTTTACTTTTAGGTAAATCTCTGAGTCATTTAACATTCTATATGCTTTATAGTCATCATTCCCATCATTGATGTCAATAATAAGATCGCCATCAGACTCAATGATCCCAATATCTATGTCATTATAGCTTTCTTCGCCTATACTATCTTTATTTACCTTCTTTTGTTCGGTGTTGTCAGCTTGTTTCTGTCCGTTTTCACTACAACCCGCAATGAATAAAACCGGCAACACAAGACCCCACATCAGTATTTTTCTCATTTTCATCGCAATTATCCCCATTCTCTAATTTAGTGTATCTTGCAAAATCACAATACAGAAGATTGAAATAGCAACTACACATAGATGCAACGTGACATGGAGCCTCTGCGGGCATTAGTACCAAGCCGGGAAGACTGCCATATCAAGGGCGGGCTTTGCCGAGGAAGGATATCATCCCCACCACTCCATGTAAAGTTCCAACGCCGGGTTTGGTTGCAATACTATGTACTTTCATTTTGCACTATACATTTAGTTAGTCCATCCAGGAATGGTATAGTTACATTTTTCATTGAAAATTTTGTAAAACAAGATAAATGAATCTTTTCCCACATATTTTTTTCATAAGACCTTGAAGTTTATTTAACTGAATGAATCAATTTCATAATTACTCTTTTTAGAAATACAAGGGGTTTCTCGATTTTTAATTTGTATTTCAAAAAACAGGAATTATGCTTTTTTTGTTCGAGTAACTTTGCGTTGATTCGATCTTCTGCTAGCTTTGATGCGTTGTAAATCAATACAAACAAATCGAGATGGACTTTTGCTCATTTTCTGGTTCGATATATGACGTTATTCTGGTGATAGAATTCTTTCAAATCCGCATTAACTCGCTCTACAGCTGTTCGGCGCTTAAATATCTTCTTCCATACTTTTGATCCTCGTGCGTCGCTGTGTTTTTACGAAGATCCGTCGTAATTCTGACTTTGTAGACCTTTTGACATTGGCCTTGGTTCAAAAGAGGACAGTCCTTACACTCAAGATGTGACGTATATTTCAAGGTTTCATAGATAGGTTCGAAATCATATCCTGCATCCAACGTATGATCGCGAATGAAAGGCAATTGGAACTGTTCCAGTCCTTTCAGTAATGGAATCTCTGCTTTTCCATCATTCAAATTACCCGAAGAGAATAAGGATTGAAGGATATATTGGCTGGAAGCACCTAACGCTAAAGGCACTCATGATTTCTTCGTATTGTCGGGTAGGTTCCATCTCATATAATTCTTGGATGCCAAATCTGTTGTCGTATAGTGGTCAAAGGGAGTAACACCAGTCTTTTGGGTTGTTTTAGTCGACATCCTTATACTAGACTTGGGGAGGTACTTCTTTATCAATGTCTTTAAACCCTTGGTGTGTAAGGGCTGAGAATCAGTAAATCCACTCAATAAGTTTCATTTTTATTCGGATATACCCTTTCCAATATTGCCTTTCTTCTTTGTTTACTACCACGAATACAAATATCACTATTAGGTTGTTTTTGTAAGATGGGTTTATACTTGTTGATAAATTTTAGTTCTTTACTTTTCCAACTACTTTTCTCATCAACATTATCATCTATAATCACGATACTAATTCTCATCTTGCCACTTTTCAATTCACAAGGGAGTATTCCAAATAACATTTCTGATTTTGTAGCTAAGTTACCAATATGTTCCCACACTCTCTTAAACATAGAAGTGTCAGATTTTCCTATATACAGATATTCCTTTTCATTTAAGACAAGCCCATATACTCCTGGTTTTTCAAAATCAGATAAAAAATCTAAGTTTGATAATTGATATAATAATTCACCTGGAATTTTGGTATGGTTAGATTTGCTTTCCATTTCTCCAACATCCTTTGCTCGTTTTTTCATTTCGCTTGATATTAAGTATAATGCTAATTCAAGTTTTACTCGATTTCTTAATAGGGAATGATTTTAAATGTAAAACTATTAGAATTTGCTATACCCCCAACATTGAACTCTCCAACTTAAAAGATTTGGTCATCGACTTCTGAGAAAATTATTTCATTTGCTTTCTCAACCGTCAACTTAAGTTCAAGACCTAAGATTAACTATACATTTCATTTTTTTCTTGTTAAAAGAATTCGAATATCCTCTTAGTTTTGTTCACTTAACCCAGCAAAATGTGTTTTAGAGAATATCAACTCCTTGTAACCCCAAATGGCAGAAATAGGTTCCTCATTATTTCCATAAAAATCAAAGTACCACTGTTTAGGTACATTTTTATCAATAACTTTAAATAATTCTAAGGGATACCAATAAGCCATATCATAATCATATATAGTAGATATTTTAGTCCATTTTCATAAAATACTATTCCACAAACATTATATATTATACCAACTTCTATCTCATTATAAGTTGTTTTTAATCTAACACCCTCTTCTACTTTTTTGGGCTGAACATATAACCTTCAATAGATATGCATTTAACTTTCATATATAGTACCACCTTCTATAAGTGTCGATGTATCAACGGTTTTGGCCTTATCAAGGGTGCAAAAAAATATTATTGCTACGATGAAATTCCCGTTTATAAATCTAGTGTGCTAAATTGAGCCAGTCTTGGCCTGCTAGTTTAATGCCAATGATGACACCTGACTTATCAAATGCTTTCATTGCCACAAGTAGCTATCCGTAAAAGGTTTCAAATCTTTGTATAGATTGATGGACTATGATTGACTTTTTCAGAAGCTGCCTATTCGCCCACCATGTAGGCGAGGCGGGGGCGTTTCGTGATATCCATTCCAACGCCGAGTGTTTAGGTAGCAATGTGAATAATTTTAGCGTTTTGAGCAAAATTAATAATTTGGTCATTTTTATAATTTCATGTCTAGGGAAATAATTGAATGGTGCACTCAATTAGAGCTTTTGACTAATTTTAAGCCACATAATCGGACTACTGAGGTCTGTATTTTCCGTTGCAAATTCTACAGAGAGATTATCAATTTCATAATAATAACTCCAAAACGTTTCATAACTGCTTAGTAATTTATAGTGTGGCTCACCTAGAACATCTTCTACTTTTTTTATTGAAAAAGAGCCATCCAACTGCAAATCGATTGAATGGATGAAAGTATCTTGACTGTATTTGCAAAGTTTATATTCATCATACCATGAGCAAATAAACAGATCTTCCAACACCTCAAAATCCGAATCATCTAATTGATTTTTAGTTTTCTCGTAATCATCTCCTATCTTTACATGGGAATTCATAAATGAATGTTGCGGGATTAGTTTCATCAAAATTTCTTTATAAAAATTCTCGCTTCCTCTCAAATATTCTTTGCGCTCTCCGCTTACCAACCACTCTGTTCCTTCAAAGTTATATGTATACGGTACCTGACGAATAGCTAGTGACAACTGATTATTTTCAATTGTTATATCTGGGACTTGGTCTGCAGAAATTTTCGCTAAATCCTCAAGATTTTCACCTTCAGTAGTTTGTTCATACAAATACACTTGATTGCTGACTGAGCCTGCACCTGCTGTTTCTTCTCTCATAACGAGTAACTCTTTTCCATCTACCTTAGTTAATTTCCCTACGCCTTCATAGGCAAGATACTGTAGGTTTACATCTGCTTGTTTGTGATTCTGTTCCATTACCCATTCGTCTTGTTCTTCGTCATATCTTCCAAGTATAAAACCAGATATTCGGTTAGACTCTTCTAACGACGTAACATAGGGTACAATAATTTCAGGGAGTCCGTCACCTTGGAAATCCACCGCAATCCGATCCATAGTCACTACTGTTTCCTCTAAAGTATTAGCAGCCCAGCTACTTTTTTTCGAGAAATCTATCCATTCGTTATCATTTTTAGGAAGATTCACTACTTTTTCAACCGACTTATTTGGTAATTTCGTAGTTATTGTTGAATCCTCATTCTGACACCCAACCAATACAAACAGTACCATGCATCCTATAAAAAACTTCCTCATCATACACACTCCTCAATCTATGTTTTCAAATTCCTCCGATTCATTCATCAAAACAGTCTCTATTGCACGACAAGTTAACTCATTATGTGACAGACTATACTCTAAATCTTGCTGTAACATGAATTTTTTATCGATATTTCTCATGATTACCTAGACTGTAACAAACTATCTATTTTCGTATATGAAAATTGCATATTTTCAAACTTCTAAGCCCATTACTCTTCCCCAAAAAGGTACGCATTGTATTATTTAAATAGTTAAACCTATACTCCCATTCTATTAGGAAGTAAAACACAATATCTTTTGATTTCCTTACTAAGTTGAAGCTATGTATCTCTTTCGCTTTCCTCTCATGAAATCAGTCCTAATATTAATTTGTATAAATATTGCTCTTTAATAGGTATTTTACATTATACACAAAGAATACACGCATGTCTATATGACTATAATTATAATAGAAGCGTTTAATAGAATTTACGTAGACTTCCCCATTTCCTCGGAATACCTGACTTCTTACTTAAGCATCTTCTATCAGTTTACTTTTGTCGTCAGTTTATCTGCAATCATGTCGTGAGTTCAGTCCATTGGTACTCGCAGCCAGCTCATCATGCGCGGACTAGAATCCCTTGATTGGATAAGTTTGATTGGGAATCAGAGCTCTGTATGAGTGATGTTTCTGATGCCTGCTGAGTTTTCATGTACTGGTAAGTTTCTTTCATAGTTTCTCCTCCTAAATTAGAAAACGACCTCATCCGGTTGAATGGATGAGGTTGTTTCCAGTATCAATTTTATGATATATATTTGTAATTCGTGTTGGTGCAGTTGAGAATACAAAAGAAAAACGCTCTAACCTATGGTACCGGGATGCTTTTATCGTTGAATACAAGTAAAAACCATTTAAGGTGATTTATAGTAACTAGTAGATTTATTCCTGAAAACTCGGAATGCCTACCAAGATTACTGTACACATGTGTCTAGGAACATCTTCATTTGTAAGAGCAGTTCGAATAGTAGGGGGTTACTTTTAGTAGTAGAGTTTTTTAAATTCTATTGGGTTACAAGCACAGGGGAAGTAAGACTAGGTTATTTTTATATACAATTCCTAAAAATTGTTATTTTTATGGTGAATTAGAATATATCGTGTCGTGAAAAATCTGTTTCTGAAGATTTTTGTGGTTATTTAATAATTAATATTTTTTCATTTTGTAAAACTTTGTAATCATTTTACACTTTTTTGCCAAATTATATACATAAATTTCCCTGGTATGTTATTGTTAAATGGTCAATTGACAATACATTCGGTAAGTTCTTACGCGCGTAAGAATTACAAAATATCATTAAGAAAAGAGGTATGTTATGGATATCAAAGCAAAAATTTTAACAGTCGGCTTAGCCGCTGCAACTTTATTCTGTTCTGTTTCAGTATCCGCTGCAACTTGGACTACTAAAGAGGTAAGTGGTAAGAGCTATACATCTCCATTATTAAACTATGGTGATGGGGAAAGATTCCTACATGGTCGAGGCATCAAGGATACAGGGACTGTCAGAGTCGTAGAAATAAACTCACTCTTTCCAAATATCACGAAGGCAACGGTGAAAACAAAAATTGGCGTAACCGATACAGACAACTGGTTATCTAAATCAAAGACAAATAAAGGTACACCACAGTCCTATCAATATATTTGGACGGGAGATACTGCTAGTGCATCTGCAAACATGAGGATATCCGACTACTAATTCAATATGATTTATTGAATATCATTTTGAGATGAACGGTAGATACCTAGAAAACAGCTTAAAACGATTAATCAAGTACCGTACGATAGGAATGTCCTTTAGGCGAAGAATATATGTGTTTCATATATCTTTAGTTAACAAATATAGTCAAGGGTACTGCCTAGGGTACCCTTGATTATATAACTTTTCTACATAGTTTCGGACAAAACAGCACACCAAAAGCGATTAATTATAATACACCCCTAGAGGGATTTTTAAGTTGTCTAAAGTATGTAACTTGAATTTACAGTTTTTATAGATCTAGATAAAAGGGTGGAAAATATTGCTATCGTGAAAATCTGTTCATCTAAATTACTTCGTTAGAGGGGAGACAAGTAGTCAAAAAAGGCTACTCAACCTAACATGCATATATATACTTTTTATACAAAAATAATCACGAAAAATTTGTTGTTTCTTTTCACAATACTTTTTATGGGATTTATAACTTATAAACTATCTTTCGCAATACATATATCTACTTCTTTTTTCATTTCAATATACGCTTATAGCTTTATAGGATTTAATTTGTTTTTATTAACTTCATCAACATATCTAATGCAAAATCAATCAGTTGTTTTGAGCTATTTAGAAGGGGACAAATTAAAAAAACAGTACTCACTTCTTGTATCTTCTTTAATTCTTTCTATCATTTTATCACTTGTTCCTATTTCACTTATTCTTACATTACAAAATAATTTAACTCAACCTATGTTTTTAGTAAAAGATATTTCTCACTTTCTTATTATTTGGGTATTATCGAGTATCCTTGCTGCTGTAATCGGAAGCTCAGTGAGTATCTTAATGAAAAACAACTTTTCTTATTTAGTATCTTTTTTAATTTATGGCTGGTTTGTCTGGAAATCTAGGGACCTCCCAGTCAATCCAATTAATAGATATTTGAATATATTTGATGATAATACTTATATTATGTCTAATACCATTTCCGGTCCCTTATTTAACATGAATTACCTATTAGACAAGCTATTTGTTATATTAGTAATTGCATTTTTCATATCTATAGTTCGTATTTCTGTTGGCGTTTCATTAAAAAAGAAATTCACTAATCTTAGTATGTCACTATTCTTCTTAGGCTTTATTATCTATCTTCCTTACTTGAACACGATTTCCAATGCATCTACAAGCGTGGAAAATAAACAAAGCAGCAACTTTACTTATCAAATAACAAAGTATGAGATGGATTTAGATTTGGTAAATAGTTTGAAAAACACCGCCATCTTAACAATTAATTTCATGGAACCCACTGAAAATATTTTTTTGAATTTGGATGATACGTTTTCAATAAAAAGTATTGAAATTAACAACGAATCTACTACATTTACTCACGAAAATAATCTAGTTCGTATACCTTCCAATTACAAAAGAGGGGATACAATTTTAGTAACAGTACAATATGAAGGCACTGTGGAGTTAGTAAATAATCTTGGTTTTACCACTTATTATGTATCGGGAAATGCTGTCAACTTACCTGGTACATTTTTCGATTGGTATCCCACTATGGAAAATAAGAATGCTGTCGATTTTGACATTACTGTAAATTCAAATGCAGATATATATTCCAATATTGATTGGACTTCTACTAAGAAGAACAAATTAATAGGGACAACTACTAGTTTAGATCTGTTTGCGGGACAGTATCAGCAACTCCAAAAAGATGGAGTGCAATATATTATACCAATTAGTTATAATGCCAATGAATTTGTATCAGATTTGCAAACCTCGCTTAAGGGTCTCATAGAGAGTGGGAATTTGTCTAAAGATGATTTATTGAACTTAAAAAACAAGAGGTACAGACAAGTCATTGTTACAATCTGGCCATTAAATGCAAGTGATAGTTACATTCAAATAAATGGTGATACGATTTTGATTAACTACAATCAGTAGGAGCGATTGAGAATGAAAAACAGTTTAACGGTGGATAATGTGAGTTTTTCCTACGGTAAAAATAAGGTGTTGGATAACATCTCTTTCACCGCAGAAAACGGGATAATTGCGCTTTTAGGAAATAATGGTGCTGGAAAAACAACTCTAATGAATGTATTGACCGGACTAAAACCTGCACAATCTGGTCAGATAACTCTAAATGGTTTGGATTTGTTACACACTAAACAATATCCAATCAGCAAAGTAGGCTACCTACCTCAAAATTTCAACATTTATAATAATATTAATGGATATGACTTTCTTTCTTACGTATATGATCTTAAAAATACTAAAGAAGGTAGTAAAGAAGGAAATAAAAAAAGCCATATAGGAGAAATTGTAGATAAATTTAATTTAGGACCAGTAATTAATCAAAGGGTGGGGAAATATTCGGGAGGCTATAAAAGAAGGCTCGGCATAGCACAAGCAGTTTTAGGACACCCTCAACTTGTTATTATTGATGAGCCAACAGTTGGTTTGGACCCTGAACAGCGGATTGAGTTTAGAAACCATTTATCTGAAATCAGTAGAGATACAATTACAATCATATCAACCCACATCATTGAAGATGTCGAACTATTTAGTGATAAAATATTAGTTTTGAAAGATCACTCAATCTTATTTGATGGCAATGTTGAAGAAATAATATCAACGTGTCGTTCAAAAATAAATGTAATTGAAACAACCAGAGAAGTACTGACTGAGCTTTCAAAAAAAGTTACGATTATAGAGGAAAAAAGGGTAGATAACGACACAATAAAAGTAAAGTTTATCGGCAAGGACGTAGAATTATCTAGCAAATTAGATAAGGAGATTACTTTAGAGAATGCCTATGTATATTTACAAAAGAAATAAGGATAAGACTCATTTAAATCTAGATATATTCGATAAGAAACAGAGAAAATTAACGTTTGTTTACCTATTTGTAGGATTTTTATTATTAATTTCTATTTTATTTCCGGCACCCAGTGATTACCTTCTTGCAATTCAAGAAGGCTATAAGCTAAAAGCTGTTGATAATCTCTATGATTACCTAGTTCCTTTAATCACCTCATTTATAATCTTTTATGTATTTTTTGATGATTATCAAGATAACGTTTATGAGATACTTACGTTTTACACCACTCGCACGTTTAATTTTACAATGTTTCAAAGATGGATGACCTACATACTGCCAATTTCACTAGGGTCTTTCTTCACATGCATGATTTATTATAGAAATGTTTCGTTTCTCGACTTAGACAGTCTCTTGTTGGGTTTGTGTTTTGTACCTAACGTCCTTTTCTTGTCGTCCTTATTACTCTTTATTACCGTTTTTTCTAAAAATAGCTATACCGGACTATTTGTTACGCTAGTGTATGTTGTTACTGACTATTTATCTGAGAGCCAGATGTTCAAACTATTTGCATTTGGCGTTAATTCCAATAACCTCAGTTACTCTAGTTCTCCTGGATATTATTTTCTCAATCGAATACTACTACTGTTTTTGAGTATACTGTTTTTATTTTTGGCTTGTAAACGATCTTCTAAGTTATAAATGTAACTTTCAAGTTGGGAATTAAAGTTTATAAAACAAAAATGGAAGATCTTGGGCTGTGCTTGACATCAAATACTAGTGTGCATAATCTCTTCGATGGGAACTTTACCGTCTGTCTGGAATATTAGATACATTTACTTTATATGATGTATTTTTACCAGTTGTAGTCGAAATTAAAGTAATTTGGCTTTCACCAGCTTTAACATTGTTATTTGCTGGCTTGTTTAATTGTAGTGCAAGTTGCTTTTTGCCATCAATTGTTAGTACTTCAAACGATGGCTTTGTAGCAGTACCATTCGCAGCTACAACTGTTGGGTTAGTCTCTGATTTAATCAGACCATTGTCTGCTGTTGTTTTATCTAAAATCGCATTGCCATACTGATCTTTCACATCTACTAATAGATAGAATTTATCAGTTGTTAATACAGTATCCTCATTAAGAGCTTTACCATCTTTATTATAGATACCTGAAACTGTTACATCAGATGCTGCTGCTTTTGCTGAAACAGTAACTACTTTAGTTGCAGATTTAGCACTTTCAGTATGTACTAAAGCAATTGCAACTTTCTTATCTCCCGCTTTTGCAGCAGTTAAAGTAGCACCTTTGATAGTAACAAGTCCAGTTGCTGGATTAGCTTTTACATCAGCACTGTTTTCAGACAAGTTAGTTGTTTTTGTAACATCTTCACCGTATTGGTTTTTCACTTGGTAAGCAACTGTAGCTTCATCTTCTGTAGCATTTAAAACAGCAACATCTGATAGAATCTCAATAGATTCAACCATTTCGTCTTGAACTGTAACTGAAGCAGTTAGCTTCTGGTCAGAAAGTCCAGTAACATTTACAGTGTACTCACCTTTTGTAAGCTTTGTTGAAAGCTCAAGTGTTGCAGACTTACCGTCAGCAGCCCATGTAGCTTTAGAAATGTTTTGCTTGATGTTTGATTTAACAACTTCAAGGCTCGCTTTAGAAGTATCTACTGCTTGGTTAAATGTTACTGTAAGAGTTTTAGCGTTAGTCGCCTAATCATAATTGGATTTCTCCATCCCTTTCAAACCACCAAGAACCCAAGCACCGCAAGCATTCACGCAATTCCCTAAAAATGTAGCTTAATAAAAAACGAGAGAAAAAAGAAGTGATTTCGAAAGAGATTAGGAAAAGACGAGTGAAAGCTGAACGAGAAAAAAGAAAAGTCCCGACAAAACCGAAGAAACCCTAAACGGAAAAAGTAGAATTTGAAAGAGAGACCTAAAAATCCCGTAATACCCAAAAACCCGGTTGAAAAATAAAATTCTAGGAATCACTCAACAAGTATAAAGTGAATTCATTTCATTCCTACTATCCTCCATACACCTATATTTCCTCGCACTACACCTTTCCAATACTGTTAACTCCCTATCTCTCTACAAATGATTCACTACATTCATATTCCTTTCTCTCTATGCCTACTTTCTAGCGGGCTTTCGGGAACATCGGGAAATGCCTGTGTAGCCTACAAAAAAAACGGGGATGGTTAACCCATCGCCCCGTTATGATAACAACACCTGATTCAATTGTTCCTCAAAACCGTATCCCCTGAAGAAATCTGCCAGTGCCACTTCAATGATGTCTCTCTGTGTAACGTTAAATTCACTGCTGAAGTCTGCTAACAAAGACTGTAGGGAGGTTGGCAATCCTAGTGTTTTGTTGGCTTTTGCTCCCTTGAATGTGTATCGCGGCAACGTCTTCTTACTCTCCGGCTCCAACAATTCTGCCAAGCGGTGTTTCTTTGACATTAGGAATCGCAAGAGTTGTTGAACTTCTTCATTTCCCTCTGCAAGTGTTTCAAAATTGAAGGTACTGCCCTTAGTCTCTTCTTTCTGCATGGTTGTTACATCATATTCATAGTTGTTTAGCTTCGCATCCCAAATGTAACCATTTGCCTTCATGTATTGTCCTAAATCCTCAACGTTTGAAAAGCCATTCTTGATGGCGATTTGTCGGATGTCTGCCTGTTTAACACTTAATAGTCGAACGACTTGAGCGTCTTTCGTTTGGATGAATCTCGCTTCTTCTGTTGCAGCGGTGGATGGTTCCTGAATCGGAACATAGGTTGTCTTATTCCACCGGAAACCTCTTCTTCTGAAGTACATATCAATGGGTGCCCAATTCTTATTACCAAAATGTTTTACGATGTCATCTTTACTTTTTCCTGCTTCAAGCATTGCTAATGTTTCTGAGATTTTAGGGTCATCAAAGACCGCTGAGTTGAAAGGTGTCATGGTTGTCTCTCTCCTTAAAAGTCAATTCGATTTACTGCATCCTGCATGTCTTCTTGTCGAACATGTAAGTAAACGGATGTGGTTTTTAAGCTCGCATGCCCCAGCAATCGCTGAATGACTGCAACGTGGGTGTCTTTCTGAACTAGGTAGCTCGCAAACGAATGGCGTAAGAAGTGACTGGTGACATGCTTTTCAATACCTGTTTTCTCACACGCTAGTTTCAGAGTTCGATTGATGTATTGCGCACTGACTGTTCCTGTTTTCTTCAAGGCAAAGAAGAAGAGAGAATCGGTCTGAGGACGATGTTCAGCTAAATAGATTTGAAGCTGCTCTTTCAATTTTAGGTTCATAGGAACCACTCGATTCTTACCTCCCTTACCGTTTATCACTCTCACACAGTTCGCATCAAAATCCACATCGTCTTTTGTCAGATTGATGCATTCATTTACTCGTATCCCGGTATATGCCATCGTCATGGTGAAATAGTGAATCACTGGATGGTCAATTGCCCCAATGATACGTTCAACTTCATCTTTACTGAGGAAGGTTCGCTCTATGTCCGGCACTTTCATCCGTTCAACGTCCTCGGCAGGATTCTCCAATAGATATTTCTTCTTCACCATGCATTGGAAGAATACTGACACTACATTAATTTTCCGATTCACACTCCTTGGCAGACAGTTTCGTTCCTTGGAGAGATAGTCAACAAACCCCTCCAAGCGCTTTGTGGTAATTTCATCTATTAAGACAGGTCCATTGGAATTCATGGCAAGCCAATTGCTGAATTGACGGATATCCATGTGATACCTCCGCACAGTTTCTGAACTCAGGCCTCTACGTGACAGCCAGTCTTGGAATTCTGGGATGGCTTGGTGTATGAGTAAACTGGACTGTACAGATGCTTGTGGTGATGTTTTCATGTGTAATTCCTCCTTTTTGGTGTAAGAAAAGACAAAGGTTAGCCCTTTGCCTTAGAGTGTGAAGCGACTCGTTGAATCAGTTAGTTGTGGTAGTTCTCTTGCCTCTAGCAATCCATCCAATGCGTCCAGTGGCAGCTTGAAGTTGTAGGTAGTATCTTGCAGTTTCTTAGGAACTGACGGTTTTTCTAGCATCTTCTGTCGTGCGTCTTGTTCGTTGGCATCAAAAATCTTTGTTCGCTTAGTGGCTCTATCTCCCTCTGTGAGAAGCACCCCTTTTTCCTTCCAATCTCGAATGACAATTTTCGGGTCGTCAAATCCACCTAACCGCAATTGTTGTTCTAAGACGTTTTTCAGAATGGCAACCTCTACACCATCTGCATGGAAAAATACTTTCCCCCAACAGTTCAGAGGTGGATGGAAGTCGGTTTCTTTGCGGAAGTTCGTTTGGTGTTGGATGATTTCTTGTGTGATGAAGTCGAATGCTTTTCCTCCAATGTCTCTTGCCGCTAGTTGTTCCTGTTCATGGTCAACAAAGAATGTTGCCACTTGTTCCAAGTTCAATCCAAGGTGAAGTGCTTCATTGGCAATGTCTCCAGCAGCAAGCAGGATGGCGTACTTCTTTGCGATTCTTGAACGAAAAGGACTGTCTGGCAAGGCTTCATTGAATCGTTTCTGCCAAAGTTCCCATTTCTCTTCAATGAGCGTGACGTCTTGCTGGAAAATGTACTGCAGGAACTGTTCCCCGACTCGTCCGTAGTGGTCTTGAATGACAGAACGAATGGCATCCGCATTTTCAGCGGAGGACGTCCACTCCACGTTTGGAAGTTCCAAGAGTCTTATCGAGAGTCCTGTGTTCTTGTTGGTTCTGACAGACATAGATTGTTCACCAGTGGAGATGAGGGTCGTTGCCCATGTACCTTGTTTCCGCTGTTTCATGAATTCATCCAATCGTGATTTATCCACTCCGTTGGTGAGCACGTACACTTCTGAAGTGAGCGAATTTGCATGACTCATGGAGAGTTCATCCAACACGATGGGTATGCCATGGTTCCCACTCAACTGGTTGATGGTGGCATTACTCGTTCCGTTCCATGTTTTCATGAGACCCATTCTCTTATTTGAAGGCTCTCCGAAGAGCGAAACCGCTAGTAAAGCCGCTGTAGTTTTTCCTTTTGTGCTATCTCCTACGATATGTATGAGTAGCGTACCGACATCACTGTACTTTCGTGACAGGAATCCAACCAGTGGAGCGGAGAATCCCATGCACACTGCCGCTTCGAGTGCGGTGTTGCCGATGACTTCTTGCTGAATCATGTCAAGGAACACGGACAGGTCTCCTTGCGGTTCCAAGTTGTACATCCCATCTTCGGTATCGTTTTGTGCAGGTGTCAGAAGGTGTGACGGATGGACACGATGATGCCGAAATATTAGGTTCTTTTCTCCATCATCATGCCAGCCAACTTCTCGATAGAGTTCTTTGTGCGGTGCTTGCTTCTGTTGTTCCTGAAGGAACGTGGAGACTAATTTCACTTGGTCATGTGTGACGTCCACGCCTTTACTCGACAGTCGGATGAGTTCGTTCGGAATGAGTTGAATGAGTCCAATGTTGATTTCTTGGAACTTGCCTTTGTATTTGTAGCACAATGTGAGATGGACGTCTTTGGTATCCAAATTCTGAACGGTCTGTTGGATGAACAACGGGTCACTCAGTTTTCTAGTGATAGGTTCTTCTGTTTTCTTATCAAGCATTGTATGGAAAAGTCCATCCGGTCTCAGCAGGAAACTCCCTAGTTCATAAGATTGACCTGCTTCTAAGTCATTCTGGTTTATGTTGAGCATTGTACTTCCTTGTGCTTTGTCTTGTTGGGTCATGAGGTTCAGCTCCTTATGGATTTGTCAGAGAATGAGAAGAGGAAGATTTCTCCCCCTATCATTCAATGTCGGTGCCACCAAAAATCGGGAATTCTTCTTCCAACGATTCTTCGGATGGTTGTTCGTCTTCTTCGACTAGGTCATGTAGTGCACAAACATCCACCACGTTGACGAACAAGCGGTCGTTCTGCCCTAGACGATGAGCGATTTCAATCCCACACCGATAATCAATCAGTTCCTCCAAGTCTACTAAGCCTTCTCCTTCTCTCATTGTGACCCCAACTAGCTTTTCCAATAGATGACTCACACCAGCTGCCATGAGGAATGAATGTCTCACGAGGTGTGAATCGTCTGTCAGGAAGGTCACGAACAATGTATCTGATTGCCCTACCACTGTATTCACTGGATTTCCCATTGCTAGCTTCTTTACGGTTGCGTTTGACCATCCTGTTGGTGCTACTGTTACCTTTGCATGTTGGTTGAATGTGATTGCCATGGTTTGTCTGTCTCCTTTTCGATTTCATGATTTGTAGTGATGTGTTTCGGTTAACCTTACAAGAGTTATCTTACTCAGTTGTACGGAAAACCTCAAATCAGCAAAACCCAATGATACCAATGGTTTAGAGCGTTTCTGAAATCTATTTCTTCCGACGTTTAGGCTAGGAGACCAAGTCTTGCCGGCTGGGAAACAGCTTGTTCACATCACGATTTTTCACTTTTTTTCTATTCCAACTTTTATAGCGAATGGATTCTGCTGGCGTACTTAGAGACTAAGCCTTGCCGGCTGACACATTTTAGACACATATGTTGTTGCGACCTCATTGCTTTGATTTTTGAAGAGCATCTTATAACCGGTTAATCGCATTCATTTTCTCTTCTCGTGTGGTTTGAATGTAGAATTTTGCGGTCATGTTGACAGTGGAGTGTCCTGCCAATTTACTGACGGTCGTCAAATCTACTCCTTTTTTCAACAAACGTGTACAGAACGTGTGACGGAATAGATGGGGATGGAGTTTGAATTTGAGGTCTGTGAAAATGTTCGCTAGCCAATCTCTTACCGCATCCCGGTGCATCTTTTCTGCACGCTGACTCACCAAAAGATACTCGCTTTGGTGGAAAACAGAGGCAGAACGCTCGTCCTTGAGGTACTCCCTTACCAACCGCAGCACTTCTGATTTCAAGCCGATTTCACGTCTCTTTCCACCTTTGCCGATGACTTGAAGATGACTCGTGAGGAAGTCAATGTCCCTAATCTTGAGACCGACCAATTCAGACACTCTAAGACCGGTGTAGAGTAGCAAGTAGACAATCAGCTTGTTTCGAGTGCTAACCTTGTTGCGGTTCTCGACAAAGAATAGTAGTTGTTCCACTTGTTCGTCTGACAGACTTGTGACAGCTGTTTCACTGCCGGTTGATGTATGTATTTTGTCATTTTTTAACATTATGATACTCTTACTTAGAACACCTGTGGTTCTTAGAAAATCGTTGTAGACTTTTAGGCTGTTTACCTTCTTGTTAATGGTAGCCACTGCAAAGTTTTTTTGTAGTAGGTGTTCTTTGAAACGGACAAAGGAGAATCGGGACAATGGTTGCTCTTCACTTGCTGCCTTTTCCTTCAGGAATTGTTGGAACCCTTTGACATCCGACACGTACGATTCTATCGTTCTAGGTGCACGCCCTTCTTCAAAGAGCCACTGTTCAAGTGCTTCTAATGTTGATTGCATGACTGTTCCTCCTCCATTAAAAAAAGACCATGAGTACCTCAAAGAGAGGCATTCATGGTCTATTTCCGTTTGATGATGATGACGAGCACTGTGACAATTAGCTCAATGACTGGTGCTGGAATCGTGCTGGGTAATTTCGGTAGCTTACTCATGACGATTTCCTTTCGGGTAGCTTCTTACTGGTTTCTTGAAATGAAGAGAGTTCCTTACTGACTTCCGATAGTACTGTTACTAATATGGCAAGTGCTGATTTTTTCCACATGAAAACATCTCCTTTGAATTTGAATGATAAGCAGTCGGATGAATAGTAGTGCAAAACAATAACTCACGCCAGAATTATATTTCTGTCGCGTCTTTTTAGCCTGTGAAAACCGTCGAATTATTATCCTAGCAACCTTCTTCTCCAATCCACTTGTTGAAAAGTAGAACGGTAGTGAGATTGCTAGGCTTATTGGCTAGTTTTGTCGTGAGTCTTAGTCGATGATTGACAGTAGTTTTCGAAGTTGGACTTCATCGTTTTTCGTGATGACTTGCAGACACCATTCTGGGGAATCAGGGTAGAATCCAACAGTTCCACACCAAACGTTCTCTTCGCTATCTTCTACTATCATCAACTCGTAGAGTAGTGTACTAGGGATGATTTCAAATAGTTCTTGTGGAATGAATGCCGCATCCACTTCGTCCATGCCTAATTCCAATCCTTCTGTGCTAACGTCTTGTGCAGTGACCTTTACTCCGTAGTCTTTTCGCAAGGTATGAACAAACCAATTGACTTCACTGGAAATGAGCTTGGCTGGAAGTGACTTGGATTGTGCAGACTGTGTGAGTGATGTTTCTGAGGTGTGTTGAGTGTTCGTGTACGGATTAGTTTCTTTCATAGTTTCTCCTCCTAAATTAGAAAACGTCCTCACCTGGTTGAATGGATGAGGACGCTTCGTGTATTCAGGATTATAATATCTATTTGAAATGCTAGTTGATACGGTTGTGAAGGCAAAAGAAAAGCCCTCTAACCGATTGCTCGATTAGAGGGCTTTTTGTCAAAACTAAGCTTAGTTTAATTTCAATGAAATTGGTGCATCTAGTTTCAATAGATTTCCAGCTGTATCAGCAATGTCTAATGTTGTTGCTGCTTTCAACTGAACGCCTTTAGCGAAGTTTTCAGTAGTCAACGCTTTATCAATTGTAACTTTTAGAGTTTTTGTATCAGTTACAGCTGATGTAGCTACAGTTGCAGTTACTTTTGAATTATCGATGAATAACTCGAAGTCAACAGCTGAACCTGGAACTACAGCTTCACTAAACGTTAATAGTACATCTGTAGAACCAGTTGTTGCAGGTACTGCAGGTACTTCTGCTGTGTAAGCTGATAAATCGAAAGTAACCTTGTCACCAGCAACTGCGCCAGTGACTCCACTAACTGAAGTGATAGCAGAATCTGCTACGGCTGCTGTATTAGACTTCCATACTGCTCCATCATACTCCAACTCTACTCCATTAACAGCTGCTTTAGAAGCACCAGTATTATATGTCGCAGAGTTTAGAGTTACAACTGGTGTTCCTGTAGCTACGCCAGTTGTAACAAGTTGAGCGTTAGAAACAGTTGCATTCACCGCTGGTACAAGTGCAGACCCTGTTGTGCTTTGAGTAACTTTTGTTACTTCTGATTTAGTTACTGTTGGACGAACGTTCTCTTTAAGAGATACAGTTGTGGATGTTTTAGGTTCCATTACTTTTGTAGAACCGGCAACTTTCACGTCTTTAACAGTGATATTTCTAACACCTGTGAACGTGTTTGAACCCTCTTTAAGTTTCAAAGTTGCTACTTGCGTTGTACCACTAGCAGCTGCCAAAGATACTGATTCAACTTCTGCACCAGCAATTACGTAGTTAGCTACATTAGTTGCTGTTGTTCCATCAAGTTTAGAACCAGATGGAATTGTGAATGTTGCAGTCACTGTATTGTTATCTCCACCTTGAGCAACAACTACAGCAGAAACGATATCAGTATTAGCACTTGCTCCATCTGTACCACGAGTGAATTTAGCAGTTGTATCTGTCATTTTCACTCCAGCAATACTTGTTACTGCCGCAGATGAAACTGTTAAGTCATAAGCTGCACCTTCTACAGCTAATGATGCTGCTGTCAATGGAACGTGTAGTACTTTTTTGTTAACACCAGTACCGTCAGCATATACAGCTGTTACTGATTCGCTGATTCCTGAAGTAGTAATATAGTCTTTAACTCGTGAACCGGCAACAGTAACAGCACCTGCAGTCACGTCTTTATCAAAAGTTAACTCGATATATTCTTTGTTATCTTTTCCTACAACTAGTTTGCTAGTCGCTTTAGGTGCCGTAGCATCTTCAGTGAATGTTACTAGCTTTGAAAGTGCCGCTGTATTTTTTTGCCCTGCTAAATCTACTGCTTTGTTAGCAGCTACTTCTACAGTTTGTAGGCCTTTCAAGTTTGTAGCTGTAGTGAATTCATACTCACTTGCCGAAACTTTTTTAACAGCAGTTGTAGCTACGCCACCTACAGTAACGTCTGCTGCAGCGATGTTGCCATCAAGGTCTTTTGCGAATTTGATTGCGAACTTCTTTGCACCAGTTTGTGTAACTGTTGAAATAGTTGGTTCAACGCCATCTGCTTGTTGCTTTACAACAGTGATTTCTGCTGGTTGTGGAGAAATTAAGTTTCCATCAGTGTCAGCTACACCATTGAATTTAACAGCGATGTCTTTGTCAACTTTAACGTCAGCATTTGAAAGGTTCAATACTAATTCAGAGACAGGTGCGCTAGCAGCAGATGTAACACTTCCTAGAGCTGTACTTCCAACTGTAATCTTTGAATTGTCTAAAGTTAATGATGTATCTGTATATTTAGCAGTAAGTGCTCCTGCAGCAAATACTACGGGTTCAGAGAATTTAACCTTAACTTGGTTTGAAGAGATACGCTCTGTAGCAGTAATTGTTGGAGCTACTGTATCTTTACCAAAATCAACGTTTTTAGCAACATATTTATCAATTACTTTACCAGCTTTATCTTTAGCACCGTCGACTGTTACATCATAACGGCCTTCGAATACTTCAGTACCTGATGCTTTAACAGTAAGTGTTTTTCCATCTTCAGAAAGTACACCTGTTGCTGAGTTCGCTGTAATTGTTTTAACCGGAGTTTCTAGTGATTTGAACACAAATACGCCAGCTTTCAATGTGCCAGCTGTTTCTAGTACTGATGCTTCATCAACAGCAGTAGCGAATTTAACTTCAACTTGTTTAGCGTTAATCGCCTTTACTGATTCAACTTTAGGCTCTACAACAACAAAGTTGAATGCAGCTTGCTTACCGTTAACAGAAACAGTACCTGAAGTATCTTTTAGGCTAGCGTGAGTGATTGTGTAAACTTCACCTTTTGCATCGCTTTCTACTTTAGTAGGAGTTACTTCTTTACCGTTTACAAGAACTGTAAAGTCTTTTGCTGTCAATTCTTTGTTAGCTACTTTAAGTGTAGCTGTAGTTGTTGTTTCGTTTACAACTGAAAAACAACCTGAAAAATGGTCCGATTCTAGTTTCAAAGAAGCCTAGCAGACCAAGCATTGGCGCCACTCATGTCTCCTGAAAGTTGTTGTTCAATAGAAAATCAAAGAACAATGTTGCAGTAGACAGGGAATCAAAAGAAAATCAAAAAAAGAGAACCAACAGGGAAGATGTCACCTACACACAACACCTTCTGAAAACCCCTTGGCAATCTCACACAAAACGGACGGAATCCCAAAAAATCTCTTCGAGCGCTCCATTGAACACAAGGAATCTCGTCAAAAACCCCAAAACCCCATCACTTCTTCGGTAGAGACTCATCTAAAAACTTTTGTTTTGTGTAACTACATCCTGCTAACCAATCTGACAAACTCAATCTTCCATCTGCAAAAAGTTCTCTACCTAATTGGCTCAGAAAGAATACCTTCTTCAAAAAACATCATTCGTTTCTCTAGGGATTGGATAGATGATTGATATTCCAAACAAATAACTCTAGTGCAATTAGACGTCACACTGTCTAAAACCTGCATCATCTTCTAATCTAAATGAATCTAAATAAATACGAACCCAATGAATCAATTTGTTTGAATAGCCTACCCTACCAACAAGTCATACACTAGAATCTTTGAGTGGATGAATGGTCTAGGAATGATAACCGTATATAAGAAAACAACTCATTCTGAAAAATCTTCTCTCTGTTTAGATGGTGTCTCTCTCCTCTGAAAAGGAAGGGGTTTCGGGGTTTTTCGTCACATCTCTTGTCCTGTATGGAGTTGCCTTCTCTCCAATCTGTGAATTTTGTGAGGTTGTCAATTATCCCTTCGTGGTTTTCTTTGTTTCGTCTTCGCACAAAAAAAAGAAGCACTCGTTCTGCTTCTTAGCGACCATTCAGTACTTGTACAACCTCTTTTTCATATCCGTACTTTCTGAAAAAGTCGATGAGCGCTACTTCAAATAGGTCTCTCTGCGACATGTTGTTTTCCTTCGCAAACTCACTAACTAGATTGGAGAGTGTATTTATCATTTGAACGGTTTTGGTCTGTGCAACACCTGCTATTGTGTAACGGGGGATACTCCCTCCTTTCCCGTATGGAATCAGTATCTCTGTGAGTCGTTCTTCGTTGTTCATCAGTAGCTTCAATATGGGGAGGTACGATGTGAGCTCAGTTTGCTCAACCTCTTGGACTTCTGCTGCTACAGATGTTTGCGGCATCTCTTCCATCAATTCATTTCTACTCGTTTCAATCTCCTGTGGTTTCCGTTCGTAATTATTCAATTCCGTGTTCCACTGGTAGCCTTTCACTCCCATGAAGTCGCCTAGTTCCTGCATGTCCTTAAACCCTAGTTTCTGACAGACAAGCATTGGCTCATCTGTATGCACTTCCAATAACTCAATGACACGGGTTGCTTTGGATGTACTGACGGGAATCTCTTGTTTCTCAATTTGCGGGACATAGTTCTTCACATGGCTATCATAGCGATATCCTTTTCTTCTCATGAATATATCTAATGACTTATAGGTGGTATGCTTCAATTCTACTGCTAGAGACTCCCGACTCATACCTCCTGCTAATCTCTTAATAATATGATGAACTCGCTCATCTTGCTTTGGCGATACCGTTTCGACTAGTTGGTTCATCTTCTTCAACTTCCTTTCTCTTATAGACTTAGTTGGTTCACTGCATCTTGCAAGTCAGACTCATCTACATGGACGTAGACTGCTGTTACCGTTCGGAAATCAGAATGACCCAGCAAGGCTGCAACCGTCGGCAATCCCGTTCCATTTTTGACAAGCTTGGACGCAAAACTATGACGGAGCGTGTGACAGGTGACTCTCTTGTCCCACTGGAGTTCTGTTGTCGCTTCTTTCAACAAACGATTGATGTAGACAGGAGAGATTTTCCCTGTTTTCTGTGTTGCAAAGAATGTGTCACTGCCTTGTATGAAACGTCTAGGTCCATTTTTGTACGCAATCAAGTACGGTTTTAGGTCTTGTGAGAGTGGAAGCGTCCGTGGTTTATTTCCTTTTCCATTCCGGACGTAGACGCGGTTCTTGTCAAAATCAATGTCCTCAAAGGTTAACGCCAAACATTCACTTATCCGTAATCCTGTGAAGGCTAGAGTTCGCACCACTAAGTTCCCCAGTGAGTGATTCATGGTCGACAACAACAATTGAATTTCTTCGACTGTTAGGAAATCTCGTCGTTCTTTGTGATTCTTCAATGTCTCTATGTAAGCCGTTGGGTCTTTATCTACAAATTTATTCCGCATGGCATACTTGAACAGATTGCGTAACCCATTCAATGTGACATTAATGCTGGATGGTTTGTAGCCTTTGGTTACTTTCAAGTCATAGAGGTACTCTTCAATGTCCTCTTCCTGTATCTGTTCTAAATACACTGGACGATTGTATTTTGTTTGAATGGCTTCTGCAAATCGCTTACAACTCATGATGTAGCTTCGGATGGTCGCAGGACTTTTTTCAGAATGAGTGAGCTGTCGTTCAAATCCTTCAAAACTATTCGTTAGTAGCATGATTCGTTCTCTCCTTTAGTCTCTCGTGTATTGGATGCTTATGAAACGAGACATGACTGAATCTACCTTTCTCATCCAGCCATGTCTTCTCAGGATTCAATCAAGATTTGGTAAATTAGCTTCTACTGGTTGTTCTGTTGTACTGAAAATGTTGGTTGGTGTGGGACTTGAAAGTGGAGTAGCCTTTGGAAGTGTACTGACTACTTCTAACAATTCGAATGGTAATTTAAGAACGTACACCGTTTGCTTAGAAGGCTTTCCTGCTTCTCCGACTACTTGTCGCTGACGGGTGTTCTTTCCTGCTTCGTTGTCGAGGATGCCTTCTTTTTTCAATCCTTTCAAAACCACTTGACTGCTCGAAAACCCTCCGTCTGCCAACCATGTATCCACGACTGTCTTGAGAATGGATACCTCTAAGTAATCTTGTTTCTTCTTCATTGCTCCGTAGCAAGCCGTACCGGAGAACCCCCTGTCACCCACATTGAACTTGGCTTGATGTTCAATGATTTTTTGTTGAAGGAAATCCATCGACTTCGACTCTAATGAACGTGTGCCGATGTTCTCTTGGTCATTTTCAATGATGAAATCAAGAAGTGAATCCAGTTGAATATCAAAGTCGAAACACGCATTCATCACTTGTCCTGTTAGGAGCATCACTGCGTACTTTTCAGCGATTCGCTCAGAGAATCCATCTTTGATGGTCATGGCTTTAACGACTGTTTTCTTCCACTTATCGAGTTCCGCTTCCCACGTCTCTTGCTCGAACGTGTCGATGACGTGTTGCACAAATTGCGGTCCAGCGTGACCGTAGTTGTTCTCTAGTGCATTCTTGATGGCTTCCGCATGCGCTGCGGATTCAGTCCACGCAATGTTGCCAAACTCGGGAAGACGCACTAGGAGTCCTGAGTTTTGATTGGACTTCTCTGTGAGACGATGTTCGCCTGTCGAGAGGAATGCACCAGACCACTTTTCCTGTTCGCGTAATTCAATATCCGAATTCAATCGATTTTTATCTCTACCTTCCGCTAGTTGGTAAATGACAGAAGTGAAGTCGGAGTTCGTTTTGGTACTTGATTCATCCAATACAATGGGAAGACCATGATTGCGTGCAATGACTTTCATCAGGGCATTAAATGTCGCATTCCAGTTCTTCAAGAGTCCATCAACGCTTGGCTTTCCAAAGCTACTAATCGCAAGTCGTGACGCCGTTGTTTTCCCTGTCGAACTATCTCCATAAATGTGAACTAGCAATACTTCCAATGGAAGGTATTTTGATAGCAAGGCATTGACCACTGCCGCAAATCCGTACACCAGTGCAAACTCTAAAGCAGGTCTACCTAGCACTTGTTGTTGAATGGTCTCTTTCCACACGGCGTACTTGCCTGTTGGTTGGATGGCTAACTGTCCGGTGTAGAGAGATGCTACTTCTTTTACGCGGATATCTTGTACACTTCCACTTGGTTCTTCTATCGTTTTTCCTGAGATACTATGATAATGGTAGTAGACCAATTCATTTCCCGATTGCTTCCACCCTAATGCCGTATGGAGATAATGCGTATGCCGGATAGTTTGTTCCTGTTGCTGAAGGAATCGAACAATTTGTTTGTAGTTATCTGCTCGGACATCTGCCCCTTTTTCAGTTAGCATCATGATATTCTTTTCATTGAAGATTTCTCGTGTTGTGGTCACTCGATGGTATTGTCCTCGTGAAAAGAAGATGATTTCCAACAACACCGTACCGTTGTCGAGTGTTCGATACACCTTATCTATCCAAACCAATTGGGACAGTTTAGACTTTATTTTTTTCCCCGTTTCCATATCTGTTTCTTGAACATACAAATAGTTTTTCGTTACAATATACTTACCAACGCTAACCTCTTCAGAAGAATTAGGTAGGGTTGTGACAGCTGAATCTGGAAGTAACTCGTATTTGTAGCTTAACTTTGTTGCCATGTCATTTCGGCACTCCTTTTGTAGACGTCAAGTGGTTGCAGCCAGTTGACGTCTTTTTCTTATTTTGATGGACTCGATTTATCTCTTTTACCACGCTCGTCCGATGGGATAGCTCTTTTGTAGGCGAAACATTCCGACACCTATTCAGCCAGTGGCTCCGAGGACTGCGTAGTTCCATTCTGTTCTTCGTTTTGTTCTTGTAGTTCTTCGCGCGGTGTCTCTTGGACTTCTTCCGCTAATCGAACACAAATCATTTTCGTTCCTTCTTCTTCTGTTACCGTCCATGTGCCAATGGAGTGAGACGTTCGGGAACTGTAGTCTAATTCAAACAGCGACGTTAAGCGTTCCACCAGCCCTGCTGAATACACCACGTTTTTAGTCGGCTTACCTGCTAGGTTGTGTGCGACTTCATCTGCTTGAGCCGCTAGTATGTACACTTCTCGGTCTTCTTCGTTCACTAGAAAACGGACAGCGTTCGGAGAATCCAGTTCAACAAGTATCGGAGTTGCAACCTTGACCCGTTTCCCATTCTTGTTGTTCACGATGGATAGAGCTGCTCCTTTGGTTGAAATGGTTTTAGTAGGCATGACTTCTTCAAACTTCTTCAAAAACTCCATTTTCTTTACCGTCTGTTTATCCACTAACGGAATAATGCTTTTAGGCGCTTCTATCTGTGTAGGTTTCTCACTTGCCTCTACTGATTCTGTGACGTGAGCATTTGTACTCGATTCGTTTGCATCACGCTCTGTTGACGTTTGGTTGCGTTCTAATTCTGGTGACTTAACTTTTCTTAGTGCCATTTTACTTCCTCCTTTTATGGTTCAATCATTTTCCGTTCAGTACGTATTCAATCGTTGTGGTTCTTCTTGACCACTACATTCTTTCTTCGGATTAAAAGCACACACCCACCCTAAATACCATTCGGTAATCTTCCATCTTCAACTTCTTTGCTCCTTTTTCAACAAAAGGTCCCAAATAGCAATTGATGCCTTTTACAATTTGTCCGATGGTATTCGCATCCCATGTTTCATTGAGGAAGACTTTGTAGCTCATTGTCTGCTCATCCACGTTTCCTAAGCAGGCTAAATCGAATACTTTATCAATGTCTTCTTCTGTAGGAAGACCTAGTTCATGTTTCGGAATCATCAACTCGTGTACTTGCATAGAATAACCAACGTACTGCCCCATGATAATAGGCTCTTCTGATTCACTGAAATCCAGTTCAACTGTAAACCGGTCATTGTGGATTCGCTCGTTGATTAAAGCCGTTACATTTTCTTTGCCGATGAACCTACTAGAATCCAAGAGGTTCACTTCATCCAGAAGATTTTGATTGATGAGCTTCTCTAGGGTGCGCGCTCCTAAGCCATAGATTGTGCTTACATGAAAATCCTTACTTGTTCCTTTCTGTCTTTCGAGGATAGTTGGTGGTCGTGTGATGGGTCCTAAAAAATCCATTTCGTTTGTGTCCATTTTCCTGTCTCCTTTTCGATTGTATGGTTTGTAATTCGTTGAGCTGTTTCTTCAACTTGTTATACAGTTAACCACACATTACAGGTTACATTCCACAAGAAAATCAACATTTCCTAAACTTCTCAAACGTTGGTTTAATGCAGTTTCTTCATCATTTCATTCTATTTTTATAACGTTTTTATGAGAGACTAAGCCTTCCCGATTGATTTTATGAGAACTAAGCCTTGCCGACGGAATATGCGGCAAGGCTAGTACACTAAGTCTTAAAGTCAATTATTCTCTAGACAGAATAGTGTACACAACTTTATTAACCTATCTTTATTTTGTCACATTTTGGACACACTTGCCTGACCACATTATGCTTTTGATTCTAAAGAGAATTTCATAGCCTGTTAATCGCATCCATTTTTTCCTCTCGTGTTGTCTGGATATAGTACTTCGCAGTCATCGAAACTGAAAAATGACCGCATAATTTACTCACAGTCGTTAACTCAACTCCAAGTCGAAGTAGTCTTGTCGCAAAAGTATGCCTGAAAATATGTGGATGTATCCAGAATCCCAATTTATCTGAAATCTTTGTTAACAAATTTCGCACCGCATCCCGATGCATCTTTTCTGCACGCTGACTTACCAAAAGATACTCGCTATGGTGGAAAACAGAGGCAGAACGCTCTTCCTTGAGGTAATCCCTTACCAACCGCATCACTTCTGACTTCAAGCCAATTTCTCGTCTCTTTCCGCCTTTCCCGATGACTTGAAGATGACTTGTGAGGAAGTCAATGTCCGTGAGTTTGATGCTGACGAGTTCACTCACTCGAACGCCTGTGTACAACAGCAAGTAGACAATCAGCTTGTTTCGAGTACTTACCTTGTTGCGGTTCTCGACAAAGAAGAGTAGTTGTTCAACTTGTTCTTCAGACAGACTCGTGACAGCCGCTTCACTTCCAGCTGCGATATGTATCTTATCCCGTTTCAATACGATGATGCTCTCACTTAGAACACCTGTGGTTCTTAGAAAATCGTTGTAGACTTTTAGGCTGTTTACCTTCTTGTTAATGGTCGCCACTGCAAAGTTTTTTTGTAGTAGGTGTTCTTTGAAACGGACAAAGGAAAATCGGGATAGTGGTTGTTCTTCACCTACTGTCTTTTCCTTCAGGAATTGTTGAAATCCTTTTACGTCGGACACGTACGATTCTATCGTTCTAGGTGCGCGTCCTTCTTCAAATAGCCACTGTTCAAATGCTTCTATCGTTGACTGCATGACTGTTCCTCCTCCATTAAAAAAAGACCATGAGCACCTCAAAGAGAGGCATTCATGGTCTATTTCCGTTTGATGATGATGACTAGCAGCGTGACAACTAGCTCAATGACAGGTGCTGGAATCGTGATGGGTAGTTTCGGTAGCTTACTCATGACGTTTTCCTTTCCGGTAGTTTCTTACTGGTTTCTTGAAATGAAGCCAGTTCCTTACTGACTTCCGCTAGTACTGTTACCAAGATGGCAAGTGCTGATTTCTTCCACATGAAAACATCTCCTTTAAATTTGAATTTTATTACTGACTGATGATGGATTCTGCAATTAGGCGAACTGACGACAGTATTATATTTCTGTCGTGTCTTTTTAGCCTGTGAAAACCGTCGAATTATTGTCCTAGCAACCTTCTTCTCCAATCCACTTGTTGAGCAGTAGAACGGTCGTGAGATTGATAGGCTAGTTGTCTAGTTTTGTCGTGAGTCTTAGTCGATGATTGACAGCAATTTTCTCAACAGAACTTCATCATTTTTCGTGATGACTTGTATACACCAATCAGGTGAGTTCGGGTAGAATCCAATCGTTCCACACCAAACGTTCTCTTCGCTATCTTCGACTATCATCAATTCATACAGTAATGTACTTGGAATGATTTCAAACAGTTCTTGTGGAATGAATGCTGAATCTACTTCATCCATCCCTAGTTCCAATCCTTCTGTACTAACGCCGTTTGCAGCCACTTTCACCCCGTAGTCTTTCCGCAAGGTATGAATGAACCACTGAACTTCACTAGAAATGAGCTTGCCTTGATTGAGTTGGTTTGTCATTACATGTACCCCTTTTCTTTTAATGAAACAAAATCGTCTTCACCAATGATGAGATGGTCAAGCAATTCGATACCGATTAGCTCTCCTGCTTCAACCAATCGCTTAGTGACTTCAATGTCTTCAGGACTTGGGCTAGGATTGCCGGATGGGTGATTGTGGGCGACAATAATGGAACAAGAATTCGACAAGATGGCGGTTTTCATCACTTCCCGAGGGTGCACAATAGAAGAATTAAGACTCCCCATATGACAGACATTCAGATGTGTGACTTGATTCTTCACGTCTAGACACATCAAAATGAAATACTCGCGGTCCAGCTCTCCTAGAAATTGCTTGAACAAGTGATAGCCGTCTTCTGGTGACTTAATTGACCGATTGGCGTACATCAAACTCTTTTCTTTCACCATCTTCAATGATACGATGTCGACTCGCTTGGCTGTATGTGACTTTGATTGTGCAGACTGTGTGAGTGATGTTTCCGAAGTGTGTTGAGTGTTCGTGTACGGGTTAGTTTCTTTCATGGTTTCTCCTCCTAAATTAAGAAACGTCCTCACCCGGTTGAATGGATGAGGACGCTTCGTGTATTCAGGATTATAATATCTATTTGAAATGCTAGTTGGTACGGTTATGAAGGTAAAAGAAAAGCCATCTAACCGATTGCTCGATTAGATGACTTTATTAAAATTACTTAGCTACAGTAACTTTAACTTCTGCTTTTTGATGATTTTTCTTAGTAGAGTTATCTGTAATTACAGAAGAATCTTTAGTCTCTACAGTGATATCTTTATCAAGGTCAAGAGTCACTTTAGAAGTAGCTCCAGCATCAACAGTCTTCACTGTAAACGTATTTCCTGCAGCAGCGCTAGGTGCTACTGTGAATGTAACGCCATCCTGAGTGAAGGTTTGGCCTGCACTTAAGTCAGCAATTACTGCTGAATCATCAGACGCATCTTGCAACTGGAGCAAAGTTTTTGTAGTTGCTACAGTAAATGTATCTGTATCAGCAGCACTGTTTGCGACTGTAAATGTAACGCCATCTTGCACAAATGTTTTAGTAGTAGCTAGGTCAGCAATTACAACTGAGCTATCTGATTGCTTCTGTAATTCTAAAGTACCTGCGTTATCTACTACATTGTATTGTACAGTTGAAGCAGCAGTAGCCGCTCCGCTAGTTGCAGAAACCTTAGCAGATTGAGCTCCAGTTAATACAGGAGCAGTTACTTTATTAGCAACTTTGTAGTTTTTAGTGCTTGACGCATTTGTAGTACCGCTAGTTTTACTTGCAATTCCAGCGTTTGTACCAGAAATTTCTGTTGAACCAGCATTTGCAGCTGTTTCATTTTTGTTGATTGTAATTCTAACTTTATTAGCGAATCCTGAAACGTTGTTAGCTTCTAATGAACCAGCTGAAGTGAAATCAATAGCAGTTGTACTACCATTCATGATAATGAAATCATTTTTGACTTCAGTATTAGAAAGTCCAGTAACCATAGCTTCACTATAAGTCAATTCAATAGTCTTATTATCAAGAACTTTCGCACTTTGTAGAACTGGCTTAGTATTATCTTTGACAGCTAATGTACCTGAATATGACTTCAAAGTCTTAGTTCCTGCTGTATTTTTAATATTAGCAGCTGTAAATACTGCATTAGCATCATCTTTAGCCACAGAGTCCGCAGGCATTTTGATTGTTGCAACAGTTTGAGCAGCCGGGCTAGGACCAGCATTCAAAGTGATAGTTGTTCCCGTTGGTAGTGGTTTACCAGCAAGTGTGTAGTTAGAAATATCTGTTGCTGAACCAGCTACAGCTCCACCTTTAACGGCTTCTGGGAATGTAACTGTGATTTCATTATTTGAATTTGCTGTTGGAAGTGAAGCTGTTGGCAATTCAAACTCAGTGTTAGTTTTTCCTTGACCAAAGTCAACTGTATAGTTGAACGCATTTGACTTATTAGCTCCTTGAGCTTGGTCTTGTACTAATTCATTTTTAAATGAGAATGCATATTTCCCATTAACTGCTTTAGCAGGTGTAGCTTCAAATACAACTTTAGTATCTCCTGCAGAAACAGCTTTTGCTACAAAGCTATCAAACGTTGAACCTTCAATAACGCCATTTTCATTTACGATAGATGTAGTTACATCAGCATGTGATAAAGCCTTACCAGTAGCTACAGCGCCTGCTACTAGACCTTTGTTAAAGTTCACTTCAACAGCTTTGATTTTACCATCTGCATCTTTAACTAGATTATATCCAGTAGCAGCTGGTTTTGTTGTATCTTTTGTCAAAGTTACTTTTTGTGATGTAGCAACAAGCTTATTACCAAGAGAATCCTTGATTGTATCAGCTAAAGCAACGTTTAATGTTCTGCTAGTGCGGTCATTAGTATATAGTCCAGTAGATACAGGAATAATAAACTGAGTACCATTGGAATCAGCAACTTCTGTAACTGTTCCTGTAGTAATAGCACCTAAAGCTTCATCTTTAACAGCACCGTTTGCAAGTGCAGTCGTTACTGATGAAACATTCATTTCTTTATTAAATGTTACTAGGATTTGTGAATCTTCTTTTTGAGTCAAAGTAGAAACAGGAGCTACAGAATCAACACTTACAGAGAAAGAAGCAGAAGTAGTAACAGTTTTGTTACCAGCTTTGTCTTCAAGATTGATTAACTCAAGTGTATGTGTTTTACCAGTTTCAAGAGAAAGACCAGTAATAGTAGCTGAGTTAGTACCTGCGAAATTCACAGAAACATATTCGCCATTCACTTTAGCTACCGCTGATTGAATTGGCTCAGATGTTTTAACCGTTAGTTCAGTAGCTTTTGTTCCGTTAGACTTTGCTTCAACACTAGCAATTGTAGGAGCAACTTCATCTTTGAAAGTTAAAAGCGAGATGAATTTATCAGTCATTACGTTAGCATCAGCTTTAGTTTTGATAGGGTTTACAACTACAGCAGCATTTTTCACATCAACAGCTGTACTTCCTGAAGTCATTGCAGCTGTTAAAGTAAGTGTTTTACCATCTGCAGAAAGTGAAGGGTTAGTTAATGTAACGCCTTCAATTGTTACTTTCCCAAGAGTTTGAGCATCAGCTTTGTCTACAGCTTGTGTAAACTTAACTTCTACTTGAGTACCGTTAATCGCCTTTACAGATTCAACCTTAGCTTCCACAACTACGAAGTTAAAGTCAGCTTGCTTACCATTTACAGAAACTACACCTTTAGTATCTTTAAGGCTTGCGTGTGTAATTGTGTAAACTTCACCTTTAGCGTCGCTTACTACACTAGTTGGTGTTACAGCAGTACCGTTAACCAATACTTTGAAGTCTGCAGCTGTTAGGTCTTTGTTAGCTACTTTAAGCTTAGCAGTTGTAGTAGTTTCGTTAACAACAGATACTGCGTCAACAATTGCTAGGTCAGCATCTGGATTTTCTGCACGGAATACGAACAATGCGAACTCTCCACGAGTTAGGTTGTTTGTTGGTGAGAATGTTGTCTCTGAAGTTCCGAGAGTAATTCCTGCTTCTTTTAGTGCTGAAACGTAGTCGATCCAGTTTGCGTTCACATCTTTGAAGTCTGCTTTAGAAGTAGATTTTAAATCGTAAGCATTCGCAAGCATTTTTGCCATTTCTTGACGAGTGATATACGCTGCCGGGTCGAACTTCGTTGCAGTTTTACCAGAAGCAATTTTAGCTTCAACGATTGCGTTTACTGCCCCTTCAACACGTGAGTTCAAATCTTGGAAACCAGCATCTTTTGCGTTTGCTGTATCAAGTTTCAATGCATTCGCGATCATTACCGCTGCATCTCCACGTGAGATGTTAGAAGTAGTGCCGAAAGTAGTATCAGATGTACCCTTTGCAATACCATTATCAACAAGATAATTTACTGACTCTTTGTAGTTTGAGCTGACATCTTTGAAGCTATCTGACGCAGCCGCTGATGCCACCGGTGCTAGTGCTGAAGCCACTAGAGTTGCTGTAGCAGCTGTTGCTACGAATTTTTTGTAAGCGTTTGGTTGTTTCGCCATTTTGTAGAATTCCTCCTTGAATGTAGGTAAATTAGTCCCAGTGCCTTAAGTAGCAATAGACATGGTTTAAATTCTATCGCAGTTTCACAAATTATTCAAATAATAGGTAGAATACGAGATTCAATCTATTCTTCTAGTAATCTGTTTAGCGTTATTTAAACTCATATCTATTATAGCAAACTATTAAAGAAACACAACTTAATGTTGAAAAAACTTAATTTTGTCCATACAAAAAACCGAGCTCACAGTAATTATGAGCTCGGTTTCCTTAATTTCACTGGGATATCACTGGTTTTTAGAATCTCCTAAAATGTGAACATCGAATCCAGCTTCCTCCCATTTTGAACGATCGATACAGTTTTTTGTATCAAAAATAATTCGTGCAGACATTTTGTCCGCCACTTCCTTCGGATTCAATCCCTTGAATTCGTCATGGTTTGTTAAGACTACAATAATGGAAGCGCCTGTCAACGCGTCATCCATTGTTTGGACTTGCTCATCAATATTGTTTACGTGTATGTGAGGATCATATGCTTTTACAACTAGTTCATGTGCACTCATTTCATCGATTACATCTATAGAGGGGCTTTCACGCATGTCGTCAATATTCCCTTTGAATGCTAGTCCGAGTACGGCAACTTTTCCACTCTCAGCTCCAGCTTGTTTCAAAATGTTTTTGGTAGTTTTCGCTGTATAAACTGGCATCCCATCATTCGTCTGACGAGCTAAGTGAATAATCTGTGCAAGATCCGGTTTGAGTTCAACAAGGAACCAAGGGTCTACTGCGATACAGTGTCCACCGACTCCTGGACCTGGCTGATGGATATTTACTCTTGGGTGGAAGTTCGCTAATCGAATCGCTTCCCATACATCCACACCGATTTCCCCTGAGATCTTCGCAAGTTCGTTTGCTAAGGCAATATTGACATCACGATACGTGTTTTCCATCACTTTGACTAACTCTGCTGTTGTGTCGTCTGTTTCATGCATTTGTCCTTTAACGAAAGAGCGATACAAGTCTGATGTCATACGCGAAGATTCTTCGTTAACGCCACCAATGATTCGGTCATTTGAAATAAGTTCTTCGAATACTCGTCCAGGAATGACACGTTCGGGTGAATGAGATACGTAAAGTTCCGTACCAATTTCAAGTCCTGAAGCTATGAGTTTAGGAATCACTACGTCTTGAACCGTACGCGGTGGAACAGTCGACTCAAGTACAACTAAATTGCCTTTTTCTAAATAAGGAACAATGGATTCACTCGCACTCTCAATGTATTTCATCTCTGCCGTCTTGTCAGCTTTGATCGGTGAGGGTACAGCAAGAATATAGACATCTGCTTTTTCCGGTGTTGTTGACACCGTCATCATGCCAGAGTCGATTGCTTCATTTAAACGTTCTTGTAATCCATTCTCTTCTATATGTAACTTTTTGTTACGGATTCCTTCTACAGCTTGTTCATTTACATCTACACCGTGTACGCGGTGACCGTGATTGGCAAACATGACGGATGTCGGGAGTCCGATATATCCAAGACCAACAACGCAGATTGACTTTTTCATGATTGTTATTCCTCTTTTCCATTCAATTCGTTCTTTTTGTCTGCAACTAGGACTTTCACTAGAAAACGCGGTAGGTTCACTTGTCGTTTGATGCGTTTTGGATCGCTGCAAAGCCGGTAAAACCATTCGGTACCTGTTTTACGGAATAGCGAAGGGGCTCTTTTCACATTTCCAGAGAACACGTCAAAGCTCCCACCGACTCCTTGGAATACTAAGACGTTTTCCAGTCTGTCCATGTTGCGGCGAATCCATAATTCTTGCTTTGGACTTCCAAGTGCTACGAACAGGATTTCAGCTCCGCTTTCTTGTATTCGTTGTACGAGCGCTTCCTCATCCTGTTCATACCCGTCTGTCAGTCCCGCAATCTCAATTCCAGGATTTTGTTCGATTATTTTCACCGCTGCTTGTTCCACAACTTCTTTTTTTGCACCGTAGAGATAGATCGGATGATGATCCTCTGCTGCAAACTTCAGCAAACGCGCCATCATGTCGACACCTGTCACACGTGAAGTGATGCTCCCTTTTTTCAACTTAGAGGCTAGCAAGATCCCAACGCCGTCTGCAATCTGGAACGTCGCCCCATTTATAAGTTCCCGGACTTGTGGATCCTTCTGGGCGGTCATGACTTTTTCAGGATTAACGGCTATAATTGTCGATTGCTCGCGACTCAACATACGCGCCCGAATTTCTTCAATAATGCCTTCATATGTCAAAGGGGATACGTTTACCCCTAGATACGATTCTTTCATGTGGATAGTCCCTCGTTTCCTTCACTTTCAATTGTATAAGTATATCAGAAACGACAACGGCTTGCACAGCCTGTTCACATAGTGCTAAAATTAGCCCGATAGTGTGCAGAACCGGGATAATTATTTACTACTATAATGAGACTACATTGGCACGGTTTTCCGGAGCTTATCGTCCGCTTTCCGCGGGCATTGCCTGAGCCTCCTCGTGCGCTTCGCTTCTGCGGGGTCTCAAGCTCATGCTATTCCCGCAGGAGTCGGACGAACGCTCCTACAAACCTAAGTGAACGACATAACGTCCTATACTAGTAATACCGTTGATTGGCGCAGAAGGCGGCGACTCCTGAGGGCTCAGTGTAGGTAACAACCTAAGTACGCGGCGTCCTGCCGCAACGGTTGCTTGACCTATATCCTGTAAGCCCGCGTCCGCCTGCCGCGCAAATCAACGCCGTTTGATTTTTATCTACAATTCACATAAATCTAAGGAGGATTTTCCATTGAAAATTGTACTGTCCGGCTTTTACGGATTAGGAAACACTGGGGATGAGGCGATTTTGAAGGCCATCATCGATAACTTGCGTGCGGAATTGGATAACCCGGAGATTACGGTGTTCTCGTTGTCACCGGAGAAGACGGCTTCTGACCATAGCGTTTCTGCTGTGTACCGTGGATGGCGTCATGGAAACAAGGAAAAAGTCAAAGCGCTTCGGAAAGCGGATTTGCTGATATCCGGAGGCGGTGGGTTGTTGCAAGACACGTACCCGACGAAGTTTCTGTTCGGTCCCCTTCCCTACTACTTACTCATCGTATTACTCGCGAAGCTATGTGGAACGAAAGTGATGTTCTTCTCTCAGGGAATCGGCCCTGTCACGAGTAACTGGGGTAAGACGTTAATGAAAGGTCTTGCGAATAAAGCAGACTTTGTAACAGTTCGAGACGAGTATTCGAAGACTTACTTAGAGAACTTGGGAGTTACAAAGCCTAAGACGGTTGTCACTGCTGATATCGTGTTTGCATTCAAACCGGATGAAGATACTTCCGCTTATGATTCACTCGACTTAACTGGTGACGAACGTTTAGTTGCGGTTGCGCCACGTCCTTGGTTCGAGCATGAAGATGCGTATATCGAGAAGTTAGCGTGGACGTTGGATGAATTGATCGAACAGCGAAAGGTTACGCCGGTGTTTGTACCGATGGAGCCACCATATGACACGAACGTATCTAAGAAAGTACAAGCTTTGATGAAGCATGCAGATCAAACGAAGATTCTCGGTGAGCACTTCACGCCGAATCAGTTCTATAACTTCATTGAACAGACGGACTTGACGATTGCGCTTCGCTTGCATGCGCTAATCTTCGCAGCATTGTCGAACGTCCCTCACGTCGGATTGAGCTATGATCGTAAAGTTGAAAGCTTCTTGAAGCGCTCAGGTATGTGGGAGCATTCGTTTGAACTCGGGTCATTCACAAAAGAAGGTTTGTTAGAACAATCAATTTACGCGCTCGACAACAGCGAATCCGTGAAACAAAAGATGGCACCGAACGTCCAAGTATTACGAAGCGAAGCAATCCGCAACGTGGATTTACTGCGGGAACAGTTTTTGAATGGAGGCCGTTAAACGGTGAAAATTTTACTGGCAACTGTATATGATTATCCTCATTTGGGCGGATTGTCCGTCCACTTAACTACATTAAAAGCAGGACTTGAATCACGCGGACATGAAGTCGATGTCGTATCGTTCACTGACGTCCCTAAATGGAAGCGTGACGGAATCGTCCGTGGCCCTGCGTTTTTACTTAACAAAATGAAACAAGGTAAAGGCTATGTCTGGACGCTTAAGCGTCGTCAGGACGAGCTTGCAATCCTGATTAAAGAAGCTGTGTCGAAGAAGGAATACGACATCATTAACGCTCAAGACGTGTTTACGACATTTGCTGCACTTGAAACGAATGTCCCTGTTGTGAGTACTGTTCACGGCTATTTGACGTTCGAAGGGATCTCGAAAGGAACTGTGATTGAAGGCTCTCCGGAAGCAGCAGAACTTCAAGAAGCAGAGCGAAAAGGCTATAAATCGACACGCGAAGTCATTACTGTCGATACACGTATTAAGGAATATATATTAAAAGAAACTGGCGTGACAGGCAATATGATTAAGAACTTCATCGACGTCGAGTCCTTTAAACCTGAGATTGAACGTCGTGCGGAGTTCCGAGATACATACGGATTCTCTCAAGATGAGCTAATTTTCTTTGTACCACGTCGTCTAACGAAGAAAAATGGCGTCATGTATCCGATTCTGTCACTCCCTGCTGTCGTCGAGAAGTTCCCGAATGCGCGTGTCGTATTTGCAGGAACTGGCGAAATGATGGAGCCGATGAAGCAGAAAGCTGCGGAACTTGGCGTATCGGATAACATTACGATGCTTGGTGCAGTTGATCACTCAGTGATGATGCAGTATTATGCACTCGCGAATGTGGCACTTGTGCCGTCTATCTATTCTGCAGGTGTTGAAGAAGCGACTTCGATTTCAGCGCTGGAAGCGATGGGGTCTGGCGTTCCTTTGATTGCCTGTGCGGTTGGTGGACTGAAAGAGATTGTTGATAGCGGAAAAGACGGCTTGCTTGTTGAAGAGCAAAACGTGGAAGAGTTGAGCGACGCGATGATCCGGTTGTTGGAAGATCCGGCATACGGGGAGCAACTTGCTGAAGCAGGTCGCACGAAGATCATTGAGGAATACTCACACTTTGCAGCCGCTGAGAAATACGAAGCAATTTACTTGAAAGCATTGAAACACTGATTGCGAAGCTCCCTGGTGCGAATCAGGGAGCTTTTCGTCATTTACAAAGCACGCGGTATATGATTCGCGTGATTGGAGGACTTTTATGGGGAAGTTAAAACAGGCAGCGCTTTGGACGGCCATGCTTGCTCTCGTGCTGAAGTTATCAGGCTTAGTACGGGAATCGATTGTCTCAACTAAATTCGGGGCCTCGCATGAAACAGATGCGTATTTCCTGTCATTTGCATTCATTACACTAGTCGTTGCAATGATTTCTACTGGATTCAATAATGTCTTTTTACCGATGTATATCAAGAATCGCAAGTCTGGTGAAGTAGGCGACCACAATGCGAATGCGCTGCTGAACTGGACGATGGTCATTTTTGTAGGGATCAGTTTCTTTGGCTGGTTCGGGGCTCCTTACTTCCTACCGCTGATCTATGGCAACATGGAGCCTGAAACAGCCGTCATCGCGTTACCAATGACGCAATTGTTCTTTGCGTTTATGACGGTCATTGCGTTGAGCGGATTGCTGGATTCCTATTTGCAATCTCGACGAATTTTTGTACCGTCCCAAGTGTCGAAGGTGCTCGCGACGTTGATGTCCGTTTTGTTCGCGATCCTTTTCAATGATCAATGGGGTATTTTCTCGTTGGTTTACGGATTCATCTTCGGGACGATTTTAGGTGTAATCGTTCAATTGTTCTACTTAGTACGTTCCGATTATAAATGGCGCTTGGAATTTAAGATGGATATTAAGTTCCGGAATGCGTTTCTATTGCTCATCGTTCCTTCCCTGTTGAACTCAGTCGTCGGTCAAGTGAACATGTTTGTGAACAAGGCATTTGCTTCAGGCATCGGGGAAGGCGCCGTGTCGTACTTGAATTATTCGTCGCTCATCGTCAGTATCCCGAATGCTATCTACGCCACGACGTTGGCCGCTATTATCTTTACATTGATGAGTGAGCAAACGGAAGATCGAGCGAAATTCAAAGAGACATTTTTCCGAGGCATGGAGATATCGCTTGTGACACTGTTGCCCATTGCGGCAGGGTTACTCGTAATAGGAGACTCTGTTATAGCGTTCATTTACGAACACGGGAAGTTTACGGCATACGACACGCATAAAACGCACATTGCGCTCATGCTGTACTTGCCGGTCATTATATTCCAAGGAATGCAGCTAATGCTTTCTAAGTCAATGTATGCACGCGGAAAAACCGCGGTGGTGTTCCGGATCAGCGTAACAACGATTTTAATCAACTTCCTGAGTAACTGGTTGTTGGTGGACCGGTATGGCTATCCGGCACTTGCCATTGCGACTTCTGTTGTGAGTATTTACTTCTTTGCGGTGTCGATGGTTGTCGTGTATAAGGATCTTGGCAAAGAAGAGTTGGCACGTTTCGGACGGATGGTTCCTCCAGTACTGATACCCACCGTGATTATGGGGCTTGTTGTTTGGGCTGCGAAGGAGTTTGTTGGACTGGGGTCACTCAGCCCAATTTTACAGCTTGCGACACTTGTTCCGATTGGCGTGGTTGTGTATGTGGGGATGCTGTTCGTATTCTATCGTGCTGGGTTCAAACGGTTTATATCTCTTTTAAAAAGATCTTAACAGTAGGTCTTCGATAGAACGCACAGGTTTCATTGTCCTATAACGGACTAAAAAGGATGTACTGGACGTCATCAATTGACGTTCGGCACATCCTTTTTGTTATTTCTTATTCGAGGAAACCGCGACAAGCTCACTTAGCACATATACGAATTCGGGTGTTGGTTTACCATTGTGCACCGGATTCATGTCATTCACAATTTTATACCACTTTTGACCGTCTGCTGCTGTTACCTCGTCTACGATGACGACAGGATAGCCAAATAGATCATCCTCACCTAATGGTTTCGGCTTATATGTGAACAACAAGTTTGAACCTGTTACTCCTGGCGATGTGCGGATGTTGACTCCGTTGTATTTATTATAATAATTGATGCGTCCAAGTGTAAGTCGTTTGTATTCCTTGCCGCCTAGCTTGCTGTCAATTGTATACAAGTGGCCCGCAATTTTTGCACCCCAATCTGGATCAGATGCATATCTTACATTTGCTCCTACACTTTTATTTCCTGATACCGCTCCATTTGAGTAGGCGCCTAGAGGGTTTAAATAGTTCTTGTTCATATAATCACCAACAAATGAATTCACACTATCTTCCGGCTTTGCAAACTTCGTCTCACATACTTTAGTAGACGAATCATATGCTTTAATGCCAAATAAGTTGTTACAAGTTAGTGCTTTTTCACTCACTCCGAAATCACTTTCGTGAATCGCTGCCGCCAGCATAAATAATGCATTCACGCGATGTTGACCTTCTAACGTTTTCAACTTAGCCCCAAGTCCGACTAACTTCGACTTCGTCGTTGCATTCGTATAGCGGCCACCCATTGCTTGACGTTCTTTTAAAAGTTGCTGAATTACGGCATCCAACTGTTGGGCAGTATAGACACTTGCAACACGTGCAGATAGGAACTGGAAGTACTGAAATTCGGTTGCCTGAACTCTTCCCGCTTCGTCAGTAAAGCGAACTCCATCATAGCTGTAATAGTCTCGATTCGGCACTAGGGTACTAGGAGTTGGACCAGTTACGTACGTCCCGTAGCTGTTTGATAAGTTATTGTATGTGGAGTGATAGAGAAGTCCATTTTTACTCATATAGGAATCCCGCCCATTAACGAGTTCTTTTGGAACTAAATCTATTTCGTTGTGCTTTACATACCCAGTACGCCCACCGATCTCAACGATAGCATAATTCGGCCCACTGCCTTTATGTTTCAACTCTCGACCTTTTTGTACATACGTAAATTGTTGTTTAAAAGCTGTATCTTCATAAATGATGGTTGTGTTTCCTGGAGTTGAAGCAGCAAATGCCAGCCCAGTTTTCATCTTAATAATGTCTTTGTTTTTAACAATGACACGCAAGTCATTCGAAGCAGAGAGAACTTTCAATGCCTCCTCGAATGTTTTGTATTGTGCAGACGTTTCGACCACTTTCCCATCTTGAATGGATCCCACTTTATAGGTATTGGGATCGTTCGGCAGTTCCGGTTCAGTTGGTGGCTTCGGTGGTTCAGGCGTCGTCATATTCTCTTCCAATTGGATGAACCGATAAAGGACAGCAGCAACTTGGTCGCGAAGTGAACTATCCTTCGGCTTGAAGATGAAGGATTTCGGTCCTTGTGTCCCGGATCCACCCTTCATAAGTTCGACGGACGCCAGCCATTGTGCGGCTGCAATCCCACCGCTCAATGTGAATAACTTTTGGTCTTCGATGATGATGTCCTGCCCTGTACGTGTGTAGTTATGTGCTTCTAGTACTCGAGACATTGTTAATGCCATTTCTTCTCTTGAAATGACTTTGTCCGGCATGAACTTCCCATCCAGGGTCCCTGTCATGAAGCCTGTCTTTTGAATCGCTCCGATTTCCCCTGCGACTGCTGCCGATTTGTTCACGTCTACAAAATTCGGGGTCTCATTTTGTAACTTGAGGGTTCTAGCTAGGAAGGCAGCGAAATCCGAACGCCGTACTTCGGCTTTCGGGTAAACCTTCCCACCTGTATAACCTTTGATGATCCCTCTGCTGATCATTTCCCGCATTTCCTTCTCCAGTGTCAGACCATCCAGCTCATCGGCATGTGAGCTAGTTGGAACGATTGTCCAAACTAAGACGATTGCTAGTAAACTAGCAATAATTTTTTTTAACATACTTATCCTCCTATCGGTTTAGTTAATCGCGCTGTAAACTGCTGCTGAAAATTCTGCACGTGTTGTCGGTTTTACCACGTCATACGTTGCGGTTTGGAATACTTTTGTACGATCTACTACTTTTAGTGCAAGAATCGATTTCGACATCCAGTGTGTTGCGGGAACATCTTTATACAAAGATGCTGTATGTACGTTGTTACCCGCCTTTTCTGTAAGTTTAAATGCCCGATCCATTATGACTGCGAGTTGGCCCCGAGTCAGTTCGTCATTAAAGCCGTATGTGGTCGCGTCATATCCTTTTAAAATACCAGCTTGGTTCATTGCCGCCACATGGACTGCAAACTGATGATTTGCTGGCACGTCCGTAAATTTACCGACGTTCGTTGCTTTCAATTTCAATACACGATTCAACATCGCCGCGGCTTGTCCTCGCGTGATGGAGAGGTCCGGACGGAAACTATCGTCTTGGAATCCAGAAATAATCGCTTTCTCAGTTAAATCTTGAACAGCTTCATACGCCAAGTGACTTTCTGACAAGTCTGTAAATTGTTTAAAAGGCAATACACGTTTTGCCCCTGCATAACGGGGGCCCCAGTAGGAATGCCCTGTTAACTTATCGACCGTGACACCTGAACTCGCAGCTGAAATGAACTGATTATTCCCTAAGTAGATTCCAGTATGGGAGATTCCAGGTTTATATGTATCTTTGAAGAAAACTAGATCTCCTGGCTGAAGGTCGTCTAGTGCAACAGGTGTTCCTACTTTGAACTGATCTTCAGAAGTCCTCGGAAGGGACATGTTAAAATGTGTGTAGACGTGAAGTATGTAGCCAGAACAATCGAATCCTGCTGGGGTTGTCCCTCCCCACAAGTACGGGGCCCCTTTAAATTTCAACGCGAAATTTGGTACATCTACTCTCATCGAGGCATGCGCTTCTTTTCCTAGACTAGATGGAACTAGCATAAGAAGTAACCCTAAAGCCATAAGCAGCGTCAGTATCTTTTTCAAATCATCCACCCTTTTCTCATAATCTATTAATCAACTTATGTCAATTCTATCACTCTTCTATTCCCATATGTTATTTATTTCGGAAGAATTCCTGCTTGTTACATCGAACTAATTACCTTCTTCAAATCATTTCTTCACTCGCATACATTTCTTTTTACTCATAAAAAAAAGCCCACCTCAAGAAGAGGCGAGCTTGAATAGATCATTTTGAGCACGTGATAGAAATACAGAGAAATCGGATCGCGTCATTTTTTCGTATGGTTTAAACGTACCATCCTTATATCCGGATGTGATTCCAGCATTCGCTAAACTCATAATCGCTTTGTAGGCTGCGATTGACGAGTTCACATCAGCAAACGATTTGTTTGAAGTCGCCGTCAACTGATATGCCTTCGAAATCATAATTGCCATTTCAGCACGAGTGACATTTGCTTCCGGGCGGAACGTTCCATCTGTAAACCCTGATATCACTTTCGCTTTTACAGCTGCGTCAATGTACCCTGATGCATAGGAAGATGGGGACACATCACTGAATTTTGTTTTAGTTGGAGTTCCTGAGTACCCTAACGCTCTGCCAATTAGAACTGCCGCTTCCCCGCGGTTAATGGCCGTGTACGGTCGGAATGTCCCGTCTTGGAATCCTTTGATTTGTTTTTTTCCCGCCAGATAGCCAACTGAGCCAGAAAACGGCTGTGAGTTTTTCACATCAGAGTAAGCAGGTTCTGAGAATTCTACGTACTGACGCTCTATCGTTTGCTTTTTTTGAGCGTCTACAGAAGTTACAAAAATTTCTTTTTTTCCTTTTACTCCGTAAATCTCCATTTGGCCATCTTTCAGTTTGAGCGACTTGCCATTCATGACCACTTTCAAAAGTTTCGAATCAGTTGTGGACAAAACGACTTTCCCTGTTGAGTTTGTTTTAGTGAAGCTAACTGAGTAAGGCAGTTCAGGCATGTATTGAATAAGACCAAAACCATATAAATTATCTCGACCTTTGACCCCGAGATCCTTTGCCGTGCTTGTGATAAGATTTCGCAATTCAACATTCGTCATCTTTGGAAAGCGCTCTTTATAAATCGCAAGTAAACCAGCAACATGGGGCGCCGCCATTGACGTACCCGACAGTCGCGTATAACCATCCGTCCGACCATCTTCGTAATCCCATTCGATCGGGAATGTGCTCAATATCGAATCCCCAGGTGCTACAAGTTCCACCTCCGGACCAACGGCACTTTCAGGCATTTTTGTGAGATCATTTTTCACTGCCCCTACACCAATAACTGAACTGTATCTAGCTGGATAGAGAACTGCTTTGTTCGTTGTCTCTCCGTTATTCCCTACTGAAGCGGTAATGAGGATTCCTTTGTTGTATGCAGTTTGAAGTGCTGTCCGCAGAGCCACATCATCTTCATCTGTTGTAATGCTCATATTAATAATGTCCATTTTGTTCTTAATCGCCCACTCTATTCCAGACACCAGGCTATCTGTAGACCCTGAACCAAATGCATTCATTGCTTTAACACTGTATAAGTCAACAGATGGTGCAAGTCCAACTATCCCTGTGTTGTTTTTCAATGCTGCCAAAATACCTGCAACGTGTGTACCGTGTCCGTTATCATCTGTATAAGGCACATCCGGAGCACATTCAAATGCTAGTGAACAATAGCCACCTTTCACTTTCAAATCGCGGTGGTTTACATCAATACCTGAGTCGAGGATAGCCACCTTAACACCAGCTCCTGTATATGGTGAAAGAAGGGATGGGGAGGCCCCAAGTACTTTTGCTGACTCCAGTTCATTGTCAGTTGTTTGCTCATATTCTATATTTTCTTGAGTGTGCAACTTAGGGAATTTATTTTTTAATTGAGCGAGTTCGTCAGCAGAGAGCTGAGCTGAAATGATTGGAAATGCGCTGTAAATTTCTTCAATTGTAAGATTTTCGCTTTTCATATAGGAGACAATTTCCTGTTGGTTTTGATCGACTAGCATATAGTGTTCTTTCAGAGCTTCTGAGGTTTCAGAAGCTTCTGCGGCTAAAACAGAACCACTTCCTATTAAACTAAACATCACTATGAACAATGCTCTTTGTACCAGACCCCTCATCGCATTCATCCTCTCTCTATTTAGTTTCTATTGTACAGGTTTTCTAGTAAAAAAGAAGTCCTGGTCACACGAATGTGATGCCCGGACTTCTTTTTTTGAAATTAGTGATATCTAGGAGAGGGAGATGAGCCAAATTGTGAATACAATCCAGCCACATCTTTAAGTCCTTCATAATTGTAATAATAATCTAACGTTCCAAGCACTATCGCTTTAGCCATTGCCTCACGATAAGTTGGTGATTTCAAGTACGAGTTGTCTTTTGCAGTATCAATGAATCCAAGTTCTAATAGAACTGCAGGCATCGAATTTTCACGTGTTACATGGAGAGATTTGTTTTTCACACCACGGTCTTTAAGTCCCCAAGCTTGGAGCATTCGTTTTTGCATATACGTCGCAAGTGCTTTGGATTCTTTTTCTTTTGGGTTATTTCCAGCTGCATAGTAATACGTCTCTGTACCAGTACCGCCACCTGCATTTGCGTGAACACTTACGAACAAGTTTCCTTTTTGCTGTTTCGCAAAATTCACACGCCCTGGGAGGCTTGGATAGGTATCCGAAGTTCGCGTATAACGAACCGCTAAAGGTGTTTTATCGAAATACTTTTGAGTTCGCATGGAGACGTTCAACGTAATCTCTTTTTCAACAAGTCCAAGAGCAGCTGATCCCCCATCAGTTCCACCATGACCCGGGTCAATAATGATAGTTTGACCCACTAGGGACCCCCCTCCAGAAATTCCGGGTGAGCCACCGATAACTGGGGGTGGTGCTAAGTCAATCGGATCTTTTACTGAACTAACACTAGGCTTGGAAGACGATATGTACGCTGTATGGACAAATCCATAAGCACCATCTGCTTTCATATATACCCAATCCCCAACTTTATAGTAGGCCTCTACCGGATAACCTTTAAACAGTTTCTTAATGGCCAAGTAGTCTGTTGTAGGACCTGTGCGGAAATTCAGTGAATCATTTTCCGATACATTTACGTACATTTGTGAGCTTTGTAATGGCGCTGCTCCTTCGCGATATTGTGCATTAATGGCACGTGTTAAGAAAATTGCAAAGTCGCCACGCTTCATGAGTTGCGCCGTCCCAAAGTTTCCTTTGCCAACACCTTTAGAAATGCCTTTTGAGATTAATTCATTCGCAGCAGCTGTTGTCGTATTGGAATTGTATCCGAACGCGCGACTTATTAAAACTGCCATTTCTCCACGATTCAGCGTTTTGTCTGGTCGAAATGTTCTATCTGAATACCCCTTAATAATACCACGTGAAACTGAATTTTCGATATATCCAGATGCAGGGTGGGATGAGGGTACATCAGTAAATCTAGTTTCAATCTGTTTACCGCTAAGTTGAACAGCTTCGCCAATCATGGAAGCTGCGTGAGCACGTGTCATAGGCTCGTCCGGTCCAAATTTAGTAGAATTCTCATTTGATAAGATATTACTTTGCGACAAATAAGTAATTTCTTCGTACGCTCTATGATGGGTTGGAATGTCCGTGAAATAAGAGGAAGCGTCTGCTTCTTGAGGCGGAATTGATAACAAGGATAAAAGTAACAGTGAGCCGGCGGAAAGTAGTCCAATTTTCTTCAATATATAAACTCCTTTATCGTTTACTGTAGTTTTGAGTATAACACTAAATTTACCAGTTTTATATGTTCCTTATGTACTAATTTACTATTTTACGGGGTTTTTCGAGTTTATAAGACTAGCAAAAAGGGAAAACTGCTATCCCTGTATATGTATATCGACAGGAATAGCAGAATGATTAGGACTTATTCTGTTATTTTATAACCATTTTGTTGAACATCGAGAGATACGTCGATGATACGGCCTTCGACTTTAGGATTAATTTTCCCACCCATGCTTTGAAGGTATTCAATCATATTTTGCGTGTCCGAGAAACCTGGATCGGTTACCCGTCCAGCTGCAGAGGCTTCTTTAAACACGTCATATCCATCTCCGCCACGCGCTGTAAAGGAGTTCGTTGCGATGAAGTAAGTCTTCTCTTCGTCCAACGCTACATACTCTTCACCTTCAAGAACCATTACGTCTTGTACGCGTTCGCCAGCTTTTTTCGTACTGTCGAACGTGAACTTCATTCCACCTACGTGAAGGAATCCACCATACTCCTGAAGTCCTTTTCCGCCTTCGATCGCATCCGCTTTGACACTGTTTTCAAGTGCACGTTTAATGTCTTTTCCTGGTGCTTCTACGATTGCTAGCGGATTACCGAAAGGCAAGACTTTTACAATTTCACCTACTGTAATCGTCCCTTCATCAACAGAGGTACGGATTCCACCACCATTTTGCATGGCGATGACCGTTTTCCCTTGCAGAGATGGCAATGTTTTCGCTTTCCAAAGCATGGCATCTGCTATGAGGTTTCCAAGGTTCGTTTCGTTATGTCGGACACTCGACGTTCCTTCGTTGCTCGAATCACGCTTTGCATCCAATACTACTTCAGACTCTACTCCGATAGATTCTTTCTTCAATTCTTCCACACCAAGTGTGAATGGCGCTAGAATACCTGCTGCTTTCTTATCAGGCTTGATTTTCTCTTTGTCGATCACGATGAGCTCCCCGTGATTCGAATACATCTCACCTTTAGGGTTGAATTTCACATCGAGTGTTCCAAGGTTTTTCGCATACTCCCCTGTTTGGACGATGAGTGTTTTACCGCCCGCATTGTTTGCTACTGTAATCGGCTCTTTCAACTCTGTGTGACTGTGGCCCCCGACGATGACATCGATACCCGGGACGGCTTTCGCCAGTGATTGGTCACTTCCATAAACGGATGATTCATGAACACCAATATGAGTCAGTGCAACGATCTTGTTGACGCCTTTTGCTTCGAATGCTTCGACTGTCGCTTTCGCACGTTCGATATAATTTTCAAGTTTAACTTTGTTAGGGGAAGCGATATCTGCTGTCTCTTCTGTTGTTAAACCGAACAGACCTATCTTTTCACCATTCACTTCGACGATTGTTCCGTCGTAAACGCCGCCACCTTTAGCGTTTTCCACAACACCACGTGTCTGAAGTGCAGCGAGTTCCGGCTCTGCAGAAAGGTCAATGTTGGCACCTAATACAGGGAACGATGCACCTTTGACATAGTTACGCATTGCGTCATGAGATCCGCCTTCATCAAATTCATGGTTACCGAAAGTGACTGCGTCGAAGCCAAGGTAGTTCATCATCACTGTGTCTGCTTTTCCTTTGTATTTGCTCCAATAGAGATCGCCTGAGAAGACATCTCCCCCGTGGAGAAGCAGGTTGTTCTCATGTTTTGCACGCAACTCATTGACCACCGTTGCTACATATGGGAACGGCTCCAAGTATGCATGATGGTCATTCATATGCATCACCATGAGGTCGAAGAAACCGAAGTGTGCGTTCCCGCGGTTCAAGAAGAGTGCTAGTTCGCCGCGGGTTACAGGTAATGTTGCCCCGAACATTGCGCCTGATTTACCACTTGCGATTTTTTCTTTTACAAGTGCTTGTACATATGGAGCGAAGTTTCCGTTCACATCTTTGAATTTTGTTTCCTTTATGGATTTATCCACTTCGAGTTCTGCAGCTTTCACGATCATTGCAGCTGCTTCGTTGCGTGTTAAGTGTTCGTTGGATCCGAATAGCTTATCGGTTTTCCCATTTACCACTTTTTTCTCAGCTAACGCATCGACTGCCCATTTTGCGTGGGCGGGTACGTCTGTGAATCCCGAGTCCTTGTAAACGCCTCCTGGTTCAAGACCCATGGTTTTTGCGATGAATACAGCTGCATCAGCACGCTTTACTGCAGACGTTGTATCGAATGTGGTTGAAGTTATGCCTTTTGTAATATCATTTGCCCAAAGGAAGTTGACCGCGTCTTTGTAAATTGCGGAAACGTCGGTGAATTTCGAGGAATCGGCTGATGCGCTTGGTACCGCCAGTGCAGTTGCGACCGCTGTCGCAGTGATAGCTGTTGCCATGAATCTAGTCTTCTTCGTCATTCGAAATTGCCCCCTAGAATAGTAGTTTGGACATGCATGTCTATCATATCAGTTTCAGAGTGTTACGACTAGTTGTATTTGGATTTATTTGAATAAGGGGCTAAGAGGACGGCGTCTCACTTCGTTCAACAGGGTGTGGTGAGACAGATATTAACATTGTAGATAGAAAGAATAGAGAAATCCCTCGGGGCTGTGGTGGCTCCGAGGGATTTATTTAGAAACGGAAGGGTTCGCGTTTAATAGCTAGGCTTCCTAGTAGGTATGCGAGCAGGGATAGGACTACTGGGATGGTGACTGTGTGGACGCCCAGTAGGTTGCCGTATTCCTGGTTGTAGAAGTGGATGGCGATGTAGCTGCCGATTCCGGTGAGCATGGATAGAAGCGCGCCGTATTTGTTGCCGTGTTTCCAGTAGAGTCCTAGGACGATTGGCCAGATGAAGGCGGCTTCTAGTCCTCCGAATGCGAATAGGTTTAGGAAAATCAGTAGGTCCGGCGGTTGTAGGGCGAGTAGGAATACGACGATTCCGAGTACGCCTGTGATGCCGAAGCTGAGTATTTTGACCTTTTTTTCGGGTGCGTCTGGTTTGATGAAGTTCAGGTATACGTCCTTGACAATCGCTGAGCTGACGAGCAGCAAGAGCGAGTCGACGGTGGACATGATTGCGGCCATCGGCGCAGCGAGAACGATGCCGGCTAACCATGGAGGCAAGACTTCCAGCGCGATGAGAGGGATGACTTTATCCCCCACTTCGATTCCTGGTAGGACGGGACGCGCAAATATGCCGATCAAGTGCATGTTGAGCATGATGAAACCAGTGACGATTGTACCGATTGCGAGTGCGCGGTGCATGGCACGGGAGCTTTTGTAGCTCATTGTCCGGATGACCATTTGCGGGAGTCCGACGACACCAACACCGACGAGTATCCAAAAACTTGAGACGTAGGCGGCTGTGAGGCTACCGTCTGCTCCGAATGGCGTCACGAGGCGCGGGTTTTCATTCAACAAATCTTGCATGATGGCCGGAATTCCGCCACCCGCGATGATGACGCCGATGAGTAGAATGAGCGTTCCCACGACCATGATAGCGCCTTGGACGGCGTCGGTGAGTGCGACGGCGCGGAATCCACCGATTGTGACGTAAACAAGGACGCTGACCGCGAAGATGAAGAGCGCCGACGTGTAACTAAGGCCGGTGAGTGATTCGATGAGCCGTCCGCCGCCTACCCATTGCGCTGTCATCGCGGAAAATAGGAAGACGATGATGGCGATGGCTGAGAGTATTGCGACCGCTGGGCTGTTGTAACGCGCTTTCAGGAAGTCTATCATCGTGACAGCGTCGTAGCGACGGCTCAGGATGGCGAACTTTTTACCGAGTACGAGCAGGACGAAGTAGCCAGTTACGACTTGGGTCATCGCGAGAAGCGCCCAGCCGAAACCGACAGTGTATGCGGTTCCGGGACCGCCAAGGAAGCTGGATGCGCTTCCGTAAGTTGCAACCATGGTCATCGCGAGGACGAAGCCGCCGAGTTCACGGCCGCCCAGGAAGTAGTCTTGCAGGAAACTGCCGCCACTGCCCATTTGCTTGGAGGCAATGAACCCGATGGCGAATATTGCGATCAGGAATATGATAAGCGGGATGAGTACGCCGATGTTCATGATTTCGGTCCTTTCTGTGCGGGTTTATCCGAAAAATTAGGTGGATTTGGATGGTACGTCGGGTCGTCGTCAAGCGGCATGTCGGTGAGGACGAATTTCGCGAGGACGACGGTAATGATGCTCATGAGTATGAATCCTACGACGCAGCTCCAGAAGAACCAGTCGGGCAAGCCGAGTATATATGTATATTCTTCGACGGGGCGACCGCCAAGTCCATAGGCAAAGCCGAACCACCAGATGAAGTTGAAGATGGCTAGTGCGACGCCAATCCATGCTTCTTTATGCGCGGTTTTGAAGCGCGGGTCTTGTTTGGGTTGATCAGATTGTGGTGAGTTGGGTGTGTCCGGTCGCATGGCGGTGCCTCCTTTTAGTGAGTGCTGGGTTTTTGTTGAGTATATCCTATTTTGTGGATGGGGGGTAGGGGGAATTTGTTGTGTTTGAGGGGATTCTGCACTTGCTTGAACTCCTGCGCCTGGGTTTCAGGGAAATCGCATACTCAAAACACACAAAAACCCTGCCGCAGCAGGGTTTTACTTGGTGCAGTATTGATAGATTGCGGCGGTTGCTAGGCAGTCGCCGATTGCGTTGTGGGCGTCGTGTTCGAGTTGTAGGTATTGTGTAAGTGTTGTGAGTTTGTGATTGGGTGTGTCTTTAATTTTTTGGCGTGCGATTTTCACCGTGTCGATGACGGTATATTCCGGGATGGAAATGCCATTTACACCTTCGAGCGCGTAAAGGAAGCCCATGTCGAATGAGGCGTTGTGCGCGATGATGGGCAGTTCCCCGATGAATTCGATCAGCTCACCTAGTTTTTCATCAATCGTTGGGGCTTCTTCTACCATTTCATTGGTAATTCCCGTCAGGCGGGTAATTGTTGGTGAAATGTAGCGCTGCGGATTGATGAGGACGTCCATCTGCTCATCTTTCCAATGGTCGAAATAACGGATTGCCCCAATTTGAATGATTTGATCGGCTCCTGCTCGTAATCCCGTCGTCTCAAAGTCGAGCACAACGTAATCGTTCACGGGTTTCGTGCTTTTTTTATATTTTTGTGCAGTTGTTTTGCGTGAACGATTCGGTTGCTCTGCCTTTTCCTGCAACAGCCTAATCGCTTTTTCATGGATATCCATGCGGTTGCTCCCCCTCTACGAACCTATTATGGCTAGTATACCCTGGAACGACCGCACAAAACAGCCACCATGTTTGAATAGCCGAGTGTTACAGACGTTTTTTATTGAAATGAAGAATAGTTCCTATTAGAAAAACGAGCAGTGACCCCATTGCGACTAGAAATGGGGTCAGCATTTCTTTCGGAGCAACATCTCCTGTTAACATCTGCGGTGGACCTGTCAGCAGTTGGAGTGGATTCCAAGTTGCAGAGTCCGGGAAAATCGCGATGATAAACAATGTGACCACTGCCACCACTGTCACCAAAAGACCTCCATATGCGGATGCGAAATAGGTGTTACCCCATAACGTAATTGTGAACAGTAGTAACCCCAATACATAGACGCAGCCCGCAGCGAGGATCACATGCTGGACGATGGTTTGATCCCAATAAAAGGCGGTGTAGCTATACGTGATGATAAATGTCAGCAGGAATGCGATCGTCCAATAAGCGAAGCCCATTGCAAATTTCGCAGTGATGACCGTACTCCTACGCAGCCCCTTTGTGAGCAAGATGACTAGTGTACCTTTTTCGAGCTCTTTCGACATCATCGTGCTGAACAATAAAATGAAGATGAACAGACCCATTTGCGGGAAGTTTTTGTAGAATTGCAGCCACGAATCAAGGGCGGTTGGTTCGGGTAGATTCAGGACCGTGCCTTCTGGCATGAAATTCTCCATGAGTGCAGGCGTGATTTTTGCGGTGAACGGATTTAAAATGCCGATTACAGAAAAAATAAGGATAGTAAGCAGCAGCTTGTAGGACTTCACACTCTCCGTCCATTCCTTCTTAAGAAAACCGAACCATGGGCTCATTTCAGCACCTCCAGCACGACTTGTTCGAGCAGTCTTGTGTGAGGATGCATCGATTGGATGACAAGGTTGTGATCCGTAAGTTCGCGCATGAATAGTAGGCGTTCACTCTCGCTTGATAACTGTACGATGAGTGTGTCTTCTTCTATATACATGTGGTGTTCGAGTTCTCTGAGCTGTGATAGCGCCTGTTCCGCCGATATGGTGAACGTAAACACATACTGATGTTCAACTTGTTGCTGAAGTGCAGCGAGTTCATCTTCAAAGATGATGGTGCCCTCGTGCAGCATAGCGACGCGGTCACAAATTTGCTCGGCGTCTGACAGAATGTGCGTTGAAAAGAACACCGTTGTTTCAGATTTTGCTGCTTGTAATATGGATAAAATCTGCGCACGTCCTACTGGATCGAGTGCCGATGTGGGTTCATCGCAAATCAGCAGTTTCGGGCGATTAAGTAGTGCTTGCGCAATGCCGAGTCGTTGTTTCATGCCCCTCGAGTACGTTCGGATCGGGGATTTAGTTTGGCTGAGTCCTACTAGTTCGAGTAATTCTTCGATGCGTTGCTTGCGTTCTGATTTTTGCATATTCGTGATGACGGCGCATAATTCAAGGTATTCGCGTGCAGTGTAATATGGATAAAATTCAGGGACGTCGGGTAAGTAGCCGATGTGTGCGTTCGATTTTGTTTGGCCGAATTTGACCGTTTCACCTGCGATTATGATGGTGCCCGTTGTGACCGGGAGTAGCCCTAACATGCATTTCATGAGTGTCGTCTTACCAGCACCGTTTGCGCCAACGAAACCAAAAATGGAGTGCTCTGGTATGGTGAGACTAACGTTTTTCAGGACTTCTTTTCCACCAAATTTCTTTGTAACGTTGTTAATGGACACGACCATCTTCGTCTCCCCTTCCTGCGATAAAGTAAATAAGTGGTCCGATGAATTGAATGAAAAGCACAATGAGTAACCACATTACTTGGTTGCCGAACCGGTAATGCGGGTGGCGGATGATGTGAATAACGGAAAAAATGGCAAGTCCGAATTGGAGCAGGGCGAGTGGTATTATGAATGGCAAATATTCCATGAGTAAATCCAAATCTGTGTTCATTATTTATCCTCCAATCCCCAACGTAATTTATCTTTCAGTGCACGCATCTCTTCGTCCTTTTGATAGGGCTCAAAAAATGGGGCGTTCATGACCTCGATGGCAGATTGTTTGATGAGGTCGTCGTTGCGAAGTGCATTTTTACCTAGATCCAATTGATCCAACCATCCTTCCAATAAATTAAAGTAGTCATCCCCACGGAGGGCGATTGGCCATAAATCATGGATGCATACGTCTACATAACTCTCTAAGTGTTGATAAAGTAGCTCTCGATTTTGAGTGTTCGCGGCCACTTGTGCAACGCTTATGTAAAATTGCAGGCAAATGTTGGGGTGCAGTTGCTTAAGTTCGTAAAGCTCGATTAATCCGTCTGTACGGCGGATGGTTTCATCAAAAGCTGATAGGTTTGCTGCCGTCAGTCTTAGATAAATAGGACTGCTACCGACAAGTTGGAGAATGCTTTGGTACATCAGCACTTGGATAACACGGGTGGCATCCTCGTTGTTGCCGATTTGTTCGTGAGCGGTAGCGAGAAGAACTTCGTCTCCAATACTAGGCTGAATAACCCCATCTAGAAGTTCGAGAGTTTTTTGTGGATCTTCTTGCATGAGCGCAACGTTTGCTAGCAAGGAGTTCACTTGTCTCAGCACCCAGACGTCATCGCTAACCTGACGAATTCGCTCAAGCCACTGGGTGATTTTATCCAAAATAATCGCGCTGTTTTCTGCAAGGTGATAATGATTGAGCATAAGAATACTCATTTGCAGAAGTAGCGATGGATGGTGATAGTGCGTTTTCACTTGGTTTTCGACCTCTTGAAACACGCTTGAAAATGATTCTTTCCCAAATTTTTGCGAGAAGTCATTATACAGCTCTTGGATTGTTTGCTTGGATACTTCTTGCTCGTAGCTGAGCAGGTCATCGACCGTGATATCAAAGTAGGCCGCGAGTTTCGGGAGCAATGTAATGTCGGGATAACTTTGTCCTTTCTCCCACTTCGAGACGGAAGCTTTTGTGACTTGGCAATGCGTGGCGAGTGTTTCTTGCGTAATGTTCATCCGCTGACGTTCACGAAGTATAATGGAGCCGATTCGGAGCATGGTGTCTCCCCCTTTTATGTTCTCTCTTCAGTATATGTTAATCGGTGGGAGATTCAATCTACTATTGGTTGATATACGGATTGGCGGGTCAACTGTTAGGCTACTTTCTGTGATGGGAACTGGTTGGTTTTTGGGGGAAACGGGCGGGTTGCCTCAGGGAACGAGCGGGTTGCCTCGGGGAACGAGCGGGTTGCCTCGGGGAACGAGCGGGTTGCCGCAAGGAACGAGCGGGTTGTTTCGGGGAAACGGTCGGGTTCATTGCCAAAGCGGTCGGGTTGCTCGGGGAAACGGGCGGGTATCCTTAGTTAGCGTTCGTTCAAATGGAAAACTTGGACATCCAAATCCTTCATACTCTCATTTTTCATCACTAAATGCGCAGCGTAGCGGAGCACACCAATTCGTCTTGGTTTTGAAATAGGGAGAGCTGGATTGGTCGCGAGTGTGGAAGTGGATTGGAGTGGGGATTTTTCCGCGGGAATGGAACGGTTAGGCAGACGATTCTATCGCTAGAACATGCAAAAAGGCTGCCCGAGGGAGGGCAGCATTTTCATTTATTTCTGTACGATCACGTAGCTTCCTGCAGCTTCAATCTCAAACTGCGCTTCGTTCTTTTTCACTTTGACTTTTGATGATTTGTTTGTGCTCAAGTTGAGGGCTTCTGCTTTCTTCAACTTTTTCGCTGTTGCTTCGCCTAGTTGGATGGCAACTGCGATTTCTTCTTCGAATTTATTGACAGCTGATTTTTGAGTAGCTGTCCCTTTAGCGAAGTCGATTGTGTAGACATCTGAAACTGCGTTTTTCACTGCGGATGATGACGATGTGCCGACCGTGATCACTGCGTCGCCGCCAGTGCGTTCCATTAACTCTTCCACAGCATCGTCTTCAAATGTGTACACTGCGTTACCTGCTTTTAGGACAAGGTCTTTTTCGGACTTCTCGATTTGCTTCAACAGTGCTTTCGAGAATTCCACGTCCATCGTGCCTTCAGCGGCAGGTACATCAATGATGATTTGCTTCGCTTTTTTGTCTCCGATGAATGAAGCAATCATATCTTCAGTCACCACTACCGCTTTCGGAGCAGCGGCTTCTACGTGGACTTTAACAGTCGTTGTGAAGTCGCCTAGAGTGACGCTGATTTCTGCGTCACCTGCTCCAATTGCCGTGATTTTACCTTGGGTTACTTTCGCAACGTCCGAATTATTGGACTGATACGTTGCGTCTGTTGTTACGTCTTTAGTTGTCGCCGTCCCATCCGCTTTCGTCGTTGTTTCGACGAGTTGGACAGAAGCTGTGTCCCCAGCTTTCATGGAGACACTGTCTTTATCCAACGAATACGTAATGATTGGAGCGGGCTCACCTTTTACTGTCAAGTAGACGAGTAGGCTTTCACCGTTCGGCAAGACGACTTTCACTTGCGTTTTACCTGGTGTGAGCGCGCTGATCAATCCTTTTTTAACTGTTGCAATTTTGTTGTTAACGACGCTGTAGCTACTTGCGCCTGTTACGTCTTTTTCAGTGATTTTGCCATCAGGCGTCACTGTTTTCTCAATCACCTTCAATTGCTTTTGCTGATTCACTTGCATCTTCACGTCGGTTTTATCCACAGAATACGTGACGATGTTTTGTGGAGGTGTGACGACTTCCAAATATACGAAGATCGTGTCTTCTCCTGGAATCATGACGCGGACTTGTGTTTTACCAGCTTTGTGCGCAGTTACGAGTCCTTTTGAAACCGTTGCGATCTTGTTGTTCACAACATTGAAGCTTGTCGATGGCGTGAAGTCTTGTTCAATCACTGTTCCATCTGGCTTTACTGTCGTCTTCAAAACAGTAAGTTGTTCTTGTTGACCTACACCTAATTTAAGAGTGTTTTTATCAACCGAATACGTCACAACGTCTTGTGGAAGATCTTTCACCTCTAGATAAACGAAGCGAGTATCTTGTCCAGGTATCATGACGCGGACTTGTGTTTTGCCTGCTTTGTGCGCAGTTACAAGTCCTTTGTGAACTGTAGCGACTGAATTATCCACTACATTAAAGTTTACTGTTGGCGTTACATCTGTTTTCACGACTGTACCGTCAGCTTTCACTTTAGTTTCAGTGATTGTCAGCTGCTCTTGCTGGCCGACACCAAGTGATAGGTTTTTCTTGTTAAGTGCATAGCTTACTTCTTCCTTCACAGGTTCAGCAGTTACTGTTACTGGAACCGTTTGTGTGAAGTCGTTGTATGTGACAGTGATGTCTGCTTTACCAGCAGCGACTGCTGTCACTTTTCCGTTTGAAACTGTTGCAACTGCTGCATCGCTTGAAGCGAATGTTGCTTCTGCAGTTACGTCGCGGTCAGTTGACGTGCCATCTGGCTTCGTTGTAGTTTCCGTGACGAGAAGTTGAGCTGTGTCGCCCACTTTCAAGTCAAGCGCAGATTGATCGACAGAAACAGAAACTGTGTCCACTGGCTCTTCGACTGCTGTGTAGATGACTTCTTCTGCTTTGTTACCAGCAGCGTCAGCATATTTCACAGTGACATTGTTTTTGGTTTTATCAAACGTTGAAAGGCTGAATGCGAATGAACCATCCTGTTCGAGTTTAACAGCACCAGAGTCAACAACTGTTTCCCCTACTGTCACTTCATATGTTGCTGCAAGTTTTGTGTTGATGTCGTAGCCCATTCCGAATTTCACGAGCTCTTTTTGGTAATCGACGTACTTGTCGATGATTTTACCCGTTGCTTTTCCGTCTGCAACTGTTCCTTCGATTGTGCCAGCTGTCGATTTCACGACCACTGGACCTACGTAATCAGAGATCACTGGTGGATTGCCAGACACGGTTTCCGCAGTGAAATCAATTGTATACAAACCATCTGGAATTTGTGCTTTCCCAGTGCCATCCCACGGTGTGTATTGCCCCGCAATCGGAAGCTGGTAAGAGCCTGAACCAAGTGAAGTGCTTGCATGCAAGTAGCCGATGTAGCCATCCGCGTATGCTCCACCCGTTGGGTCCATGATGTTCCAAAGCTCGATGAAGTTTGTGGCAACGTCACCTGTAATCGTGAAGTACATCATTGCGTCGTCATTCACGCCATCTCCGTTGAACGATAGATCTGTTTTCGTGATTTCCATATCTTGAATTGCGACTGCAGATGCGCCACCAAAGTCCGCTGCGAATGGTAATGAAAGATCCTGGCCATTTCCTTCGATGTGAATGTACCCGAGGATTTCATCCCCAGCTTTTGTCTCTGCCTTAGAAGCAGTCAGAGTTACGTTCAATAACTGTTCGCCATTTAGTGTGAACTCGGATTTGTCTACTGCGACTTTTGCGTCGCCAAATCCTTTTGTTACGTCAACGGAAACTGTGTAGTCGCCGCCAGCTGATTTCAAATCTTTCACTTTGATTTGCTTAGTGACGTTCAGGTTTTTATCCAACTTTTGAGGACCAAATGTAACGGTTCCTTTTAAGTTTTCTACTTCCGTTCCGTCGTTATTTGCTTTGTCAATCGCATAAGCAAGTACATCTGCGTGTGCCGCCTTGTAAGCATCAACGCGTCCTGCTCCTTGTGCAAAGACATCATATTTCGTCGTATCGAGCAATGTTGCCGTGTTTGAGAGAGCTACTTTCACGTCAAATGCGTTCCATGTTGGATTCGCTTGCTTCACAAGTGCTGCGATTCCAGCAATGTGTGGAGTTGCCATGGACGTACCTGTTTTACGTGAGTATGCTTCGCTGTAATCTGCTTCCGGGAAATCGTTCCCGTACATCGGAATTGTTGACATGATATTTGTTCCAGGCGCCGCAACGTCGGGCTTAATGTCGAAGTTCGGTGTGGATGGACCACGTGAACTGGAGTCATTGACTTCATCACCTGTTGTTTTAACGTTTGAGAATTGATCAAACGAAATTGTACCAGGTGCCGCCGCGAGTGCAGCGCGAAGTGCATCTCCGTCAGTTTGAGACATGTCAAATGTCGGGATGAATTCGAATGCATCGCCTAGGAAAACGTCGGATTTGTTTGGTGCATTTGTACCGCCAGCAAAGTTTTGGACGATAATAGCTGCTGCACCATTTTTCTTAGCCGCTGCGACTTTATCGACAAACGCGATTTCTCCACGAGAAACGAGTGCTACTTTGCCAGTTACGTCAAGATCAGCATAGTCTTTTTCAGCGCCGACTCCTGGGACTGCAACGAGGTCGTAGTTACCTGTCAATTCGGATTCTACGTTTTTACCGAACGTAGTTGCCATCAGATCATTCACTTTGTTGTATGTGAAGTCACCTGCCGTTACATTTACGTTTGCTTTGTAATGTACTTCCGGATTTGTTGTATTTCCTACTGCAATTCCGAGTCGTGATGTTGCAGGTGTGCCCATTGTGCCGCGGTTCGGACCTGAGTTGCCCGTTGCGATGACAGAAATCGTACCTGCAAGCATTGCGTTGTTGATGGCGAAGGATGCACCATCTGTTTCAGAGTTCGCGCCACCACCGAGTGATAGGTTGATAACGTCGATTTTCTCGATGACTGCTGTGTCGATCGCTTTGATGATGCCTGAAGTTGCACCACTACCGTAAGCGCCAAGGACGCGGTATGAGTAAAGATCAACTTTCGGTGCGATTCCTTTGATACCGAATTCGTTGTTACCTTGTGCGGCAATTGTACCTGCCACGTGTGTTCCGTGAGTCGTATAGAATGAGCTACCACGTTCGTTCACTTCCGGTTTGTTAGCCGGACGATCGAGTGGAGATGTTTCAGAACCATCGTCATCTGCGCGTGGACGTGCATAATCGCCACCTACGTGAGGAACGAAGTTTTTACCGCCTTTATAAACGGCTTTCAAATCAGGATGTGAAGCATCAATTCCAGTATCGAGGACTGCGACTTTGACACCTTGTCCCTCTATTCCTTCTTCCCATAGCTTGTTAATGCCTAGGAATGGAATGCTTGTGTCCATCTTAGCATCTACTTTTGGGTCCACTTTTTGAAGGCCTTCTTGTGCATAGACTGTCGCATCGGGTTCGACGTATTTCACGCCGCTTACTGTTAGGAGTTTCTTGAGGTCGTTCGCTTGAACTGTTCCGGAGAGACCATTGAGGACTGTATCGTATGAGTAAGCTTGGTCGAATTTGACGTTTTTGACCGTCATTTCTTTACGAGCTGCGTTTTGTTGAGTTTTGATTTTTTCTTTTTTGTTAGCGATTTCAGATTGTGTCATCTTCTTTCCGTTTAGCTTCTTGATCCCTTGTTCAAGACCCACCGCTTTTTCGGATAAATGAATGATGACGGGAACTTTTTGACTGCCAGTAAGATCCTGCAGATCCTTATGGAGCCGGGCATCCCCTTCCAGCAAGCTTGTCTGTTGTGCAATCGCAGCTTTTTGCTGGAGCGCACTGGCATCTTGCGGATTCGGCTTGAACGGCTGTTTCAACAGCGCTGCGTTTGCAGTACCGGAGAACGGCAGAACAAGCGAAAGAACCAAGATGAGTGTTAGAAATGTACTTAGAAATTTCGTGAATTTCTTATTGGCCAATTCCTCTTCCCCCTTTAAGTTTTTGTTGTCAGACTTAACTAAATTAAGTGACAGAATGACAATATCATAGTTTGGAAGATTTTAGAATGGCTTAACGACAAGGTTTTGACGATTTAACACTATTTTCTGAAAAATCGTTCGATAGGCATCTATTTGGGTCATGTGGAGTAGTCCGTTGGAAGGGTTGAGTACTTCGGATTCCGTGATGAATGGAGTGGGTTGTGGATGTAGGAAGTTTGACGGAGGTTGGTGGGTGTTGAATTGAGCGGGTTGGTTGATGAATTGATCGGGTTGCTCATGGAAACGAGCGGGTTGCTCGGGGAATTGATCGGGTCGCATGCTGAATCGAGCGGGTTGATCCCCGAAACGATCGGGTTGCTCGCGGAAACGAGCGGGTTTCCCGTCGAATTGATCGGGTCGCATGCTGAATCGAGCGGGTTGCTCGGCGAATTGATCGGGTCGCACACCCAATCGAGCGGGTAGCTCACCAAACCACCCAGAATCCCTCTCCAAAAAGAATCATCCCCACAAAAAAGACACTTCGCAAAATTACGAAGTGCCACAACCTTTATCCGCCAATCGCTTACTCACTTACCTCACAGCAATACTCATAGATACTTGCAGTGGCACGACAATCAGTTAAGCAACTCATTGAGTGTTCCTTCGCGCCTAGTAAAAACGCTAATTTTCTCATCTTTTCTACATCATTCAACTGGCTAGCCACTTTTCGTGCTAATTTACTTGTATCCACGACAGTATATTTTGGTAAAACAACTGACGAAAAGTCCTGAAGCGACTCTAAAAAACCCATTTCAAACGAACTGTCATGAATGACAATAGGGAACTCTCCGATATATGAAACAAGGTGCTGAATCACATCTTCCATAAGAGGTGCATTCTGAATTTCATCATTTGATAGCCCTGTTCGTTGTGTCACTTCTATTGGAATATGTCGTTGTGGATTCACTAGCGTTTCAAATCGATCCTGTTCGACATGATTTATATATCGAATCGCAAGCACATTAATTATTTTATCAGCACCTGCCCGCATACCTGTCGTTTCAAAATCCAATACTATATAATCCTCATGGCAATCTTCGGTGGTAATATAATTACTACTTTTCGATTGCTTTCTTACACGATTGTTTTTTTGCATCGGTTGCTGATTTAACAGTGTCTGAACTATCTTTCTCTGAGATTCCATTAGTTGCACGTCCCTTGTTATAAATAATAAATATCCTATTCCCTAATTTCTAAATAACATGCATGAATTCAAGATATTATCAAAAAACTTATTTTAATTACTCGTTTTGCACAAACTATCTAGCTGTTAGCATCACCAACATCAAATTTTTTAAGCAGAAAAAAACTGTCCGCTCGTCAGTCTTCACTGAAAATCCGGACAGTCTCCCCTTTAATCTCGCTTTATCAACTTAAGGTTGTTTTAACAATAATACTTTAAAGTAATTTTTCCAACCGAATGCTCTCCATTCCGCTTTTGTTGGCATGTCCAAAGGCATCGGGAGGAAAACACGCGGTGCACTTTCCTGATCACGGATGGATGTATCGTAAACAACTACATTCCCCGCTGCGAGACCCTCTGTGACAACCGAGCGATTGAGATACTCAAACGGCGTTGTAACATCTGTTGCTGCTGCATAACCATTTTCGTCAAGTCGCCATACGAAAGCTCGATCTTTGCCAGCATCCGTCAGCCACTTCGTGCGGACTGCTGCGGCGTTTTGAGCAACATTTGTTGTAATGACGGTATTCACATGAGTACCAAAAGGAGCTGGAACTTCCTCGTCATTCGCTTTCAAACGAACTTTGTAATATGCTAATGGATTGGTTACTTTCTTATCCGCAAGCACTTTGTAAGCATCTAAGAATTCGTTCGGGGTTGCAGGGACCTGATCAATCGATTCGATCGTACCGTCTAAAGTTCCTTCTGCGCCCTTCGCGTCCAGTACAACTGGATTTCCGTTCGCAAGCTTACTCCACTCTTCGTCTTCTGCATACGTTTCAACCACTTGCTCATTGCTATAAATGACGATTTTCGGCTGATCGCTCTCGCTAGTTATACGAGCAACGACGCCATCTGTTGGACTAACTAGTGCAGGACTTGATGAGTTTTGTTCCAACTGGGATTCGACTACTTTCAGACGACGTTCCGTATCTGCTAAATCACGCTCTGCCTCCGCGATTGCTTGTGCATATGAACCGGTCTGATTCACATCGACTTTTACATCTACATTCAGCTCTACTTTCGTATCGTCATCTGTCTTTGTGCGATCAGATTTCGATGAATTGGAGCTATTTGTTTTATCTCCTGTTTCAAGATCGGAAATTGTCGAACGGATTGTGCTTTGCTGAGTCTCCAGTGCTTCTTTTTCAGACTCCCAAACTGCACGTTGACCGTCAGCTTGCTCTGTCTGTAAAGTAGCGAGTTCTTCACCTGCTGTGACCGCATCGCCCTCACGCACGAGCCAACTATCGATTGCATTGCTGTCGTTCGTATAGACAGTAAAGGTTTCTGCTGGAGCAACCAAACCATCTTTAGGCATTACTTCTTTGTATTCTTTGACTGCCAACCGTTCGTAATTGCTCACATATACTGATTTTGGTATAACGCTTTTCTCGGAATACATTAAGTAGAGATTGAGTGAGACAAAGACGCTAACAACAATCGCGATTGCTACATTTGTAGTTTTATTCATTACGAAGCGCCTCCTTGCATGACATAATTGAAGAGGCGTTCAAATGGAATGTACCCGATCGCCGCTGTTAGTAAAGCGAACAAAATTTGCAGGCCAATCAAGACCGCGAGTAAACTTTTCCAATTCATTGTTTTTGTATATGAACGGATGAAACTAAATTGCAAGCTCACGATGAGCGCAGAGATGATTGTTAATTGATTGAGGAACATAACTAAAAACCATGTGTCCGAAAATGTTGCTGATAACGGACCGAATGATAGAAATGAAACGTTTGTCGTTTCTCCTTTTACAACAAACACAAGGAATACTAGAGCTTTTTCAATGAGGAGGATACCAGTTACCAGTAATTGCAAAGGTACAATACGGCGTACAGGGATCGATGTCAAAAGGCCAAGGATATAGGATACAAAAAACAAGTGAAAAGCTATGTAGACAACAGCCCATAATATAGAACCGACCACTGAGACAATCCGTGCAATCGTATAATCGCCATCTGTCGCAACAGTGAGCATTGGACTAAGTGATTCTGTTGTCATTCCCCATATGTCACGTAATGCATAGAGTACGATGCCCGAAAGAAAAAGGAAGACAATTCGTCGGTTAAATCCGCGCATTGCCGAATTTTGGTGATTTATCGCGAGCTGTGATGGATTCGTTACATAGCGCCAGAACGAAAAGTTGAAAAACATGGGATAATTCCTTTCTTGTCAAATATGGCAAACGGATTTCTATAATAACTTCCTATCCTCTACTTTAGCAAAATCTACAAGATTTGCAAAGAATACATGTGAAATTTATACAATCTTAGACAAATTAATAGACTACAAATTAAAAAGTAGTTTCTAAGTGACCTAAATGTGGGTAAAGAATAACTAAATAACAAGTTGACTAACCTACATAACATCGCTGACAAATCTTCTCGGAAATTTCTTGTTATTTCCCGGGAAATCGACAAAAGGAGCGGAGTACGATGGAAAATCATACACAAACTAAAAAGATGGCGTACATGTCTTGGCAAGATATTGCATTTGGACTTTTAGGTTCAGCACTATTTGTCGTGCTACTAATCATTTTCACATGAATGCAGTGTGCTTGATGCTTTCGAAACAACTTTAAAAAACACCTATCATGTTAACATTTGATAGGTGTTTTTTACGTGGCATTATTCAGTTTGTACATTCGGTGTGCGCAATCCTTCCGTCAGTTCAGTGAACAGTAGTTTATTATTGTTTTCCAGGGCGTAGTCAATCATTCTCAATCGATTTTCCAGTTCCAATTCCCCAATCAGTTGCTCGATCTCACGTGCTTGCGGTTCGGATAACTCCGGGGCTAAGTGGAAGATGCCTTCTAGTACACTAGATAAATGATGGTGCAAGTCTGAAATCAGCAGCAATTGATACAGCGGTAATCGGATGAACCGGCTGCCTCGCTGAAATACGAATACTTCACCTAAGTTTTCGACTTGTAAGCTTTTCATGTTGATGACGATTTCTTTTCCTTCAATCGGTACAAATTGAAAGACCTCTTGACCTTTCAGAATCGAAAAGTATTGATACGCAAACACTAATCGCAGACGGAAATCTTCTTTACTCGTATAAAATGGAGTCATTCGTTTAACTGATAGCATCTGGATCCCCTCCGAATTTGAATATTCCGATTATTTATAGTTTATCACATCCAAGCTCTTTTTGTGAATGACAAATGCCTGCTGTATAGAACTATATGTAACTGGAGCAGAAGCTATTTCACTAACTCATCACTCTATCGTTCGATTTGGTGGAAACATACAAAAAGACATGCTATGAGACGTGAACTCCTCAATTCCCAATTCTCGTAACGCATCTAACACAGCCTCCGCCATTTTCTTATTCGAGCGATCCACCTGGTTAAATGTAATGAGATTTTTTGCATAGTCCATTGTAATTGAATCAAAAAAAGATTCTCCTACAGTCGCTGAAATGACATACAATGTCTGACGTTCTCTCACATCTATGATTCCATCCGAACTTGCAGGTTGCAGTTTCGTCTTGAGTGAGCTAACTCGGTCGGTTACCATCTTTTTCAAACCTGGTATGTAGACTACGATTTGATGAGTTATAATTTTCGACTCCTCCCCTCTTTCCAGGATGATACTTTCCATATTCACCTTAAATTATGTAAAACTACTTATATTTTTACAGAAACTGTTTGGTTTTTATCCAAATCCAACGAAATGTTGAAAAAAATATTCACGTTTTGTTGGATTCTCCATTATCCATACTCTTCTACTTTACGGTAAAACAAAAAGTGGAGGGAATGGTCATGGAACGCAAGGATAGAAACTTTGGGAAGCAATTTAAAGAGTACCGAGAAGAATATTTGGAAATTAAACAATTGGAGGCCGCTGAGCGTCTATCCATCTCATCTTCCGCCCTATCCAACTACGAACGGACTGATCGGGATTTAACTCCCGATATGCTCGCTGAAATGAAACGTACCTTTGACATACCAGATGATTACTTCATAGCGATGCTGATGGGAGAGCCTTTGAGGGATGTCCGGTCAACTAATACTAAATCAGCTGGGAAAACGAGTGAGATAAGAGAGCACTATCGCGATCAATTTATCGAACATCATCGCGCGTTGTTAGAAGAGAGTAATGAACTACGTGAAATGATCGCAATTGCATCATCACTCTCTGCAAAACAGCGTCGCATCTATTTTAATTCGATGAAATCCAATATCGCAGTGTTTAAAAGTTTAGTCGCAAAAAGTGAGCAATCTGCTACTCCCCTTCACCCTTCTGCAAAGGAATGATGAAGGGTTTTTTCTTTTCCTGCATGTGATGATTTACGCAGGTCCCTGAACTGATGTATAATAGAAAGAATGCTTTGTCTAGGGAGTGGTTTTATTTTGCGCGTCGCTGCAGAACGTATTTCGTATTTGCATGAACGAGAAATCGAAAAGATGATGAATGATGTCCACTATACATTTCGCCCGGATAGTCCGGATCAGTCGGAGCTCATCCGAAACGCTATTACTGCTGTTCGAAGGGGTGCTATTTCTTCGTATCGTTATTCGCAAGATGACGGAGAAGTGCTCGCTCAACTCAATGATCGAGCTTCGGAATTTGTGCGGTTTTCGTTTGAAGAGCAAACCTTGAGTTGCACATGTGGTCGTAAGGGTCGGTGTGTTCACCAACTTACGGTCGTATTTGACTTATACTCACAGTTCCATTCATTAACGGAGTGGTTCCAAGAATGGAGAACGTCTGAAAAAGAGCAACTTGCTTTGAAAGTTACCGATCGCACACCAGAAGCGTGGGATGCCGTCTTGACTCGAGTGACCGCGCCTCTTCGTAAACTTACCTTATCGACTAACTCTTCTGTGTTCACATATGAATGTGCAGAAATTGAGAATCGCGTTAAACCACTCATGCCATTTGAATACGAGTGGAAGCCACTGTTCGAATTATTCTACCGTCTTCACCTAGTCGATGCGGCTTTCGAGTACGGTTCTTCAATACTTTCATCGAGTAACTCCCAGCATTCCTATGGAACTTGGCAAATCACCACATGGCTGAATGACCAAATTTCCGATATAGAAAAATTAGCGGGGACTTTCAGTAACAAACCGAAGTTATTTGAAACGGATCCCTTCATGAAACGTTTGAAAGAGCTCGTCCACTCTGTTTGTATCCATCAGACAGGCTTATTCCCTTATCGCTTCCGCATTTATGAAGCTATTTGGGGACAGCTTTTTGTTGATCGGAACGAGAGAGATGCAGAGAAACAGCAGCTAGCTCAAGACGCTTCTGCTGATGCTCGTCTGTTTGCAATGTATTTCGCGATAATCGAAGGACGCGGGGACGTGCTGGAAAGCGCTCTTGCTGAAGAAGAACAGCCTGATTTCGGAAGTTGGATGATGCTTGCGAAGTTTGCGTTGGCTGAGGCGCTTGCACCTACTGCCGCTTCGATTGCTCGTGGACTTTATCCCTCCATTGAAGGGTATTTCAGTCAAAAGAAAAGTCGGAGTGAACAGCTTGCGGCTGCACATGAAATCGATATGCTCCTTGCGAGCGGTGATTTTTCTGATGATGAGCGGGAAGCCGTGTTTGCGATGTACGGTAAAATCGGGATACCACGTTATTCCGATTTTCTGATCGAACGTCGAAGATATCAAGAATGGGCGGCACTTTTGCATCGGTATAACGTACCTTATGACAGTGTCGAACAAGCTGATTTAAAAATCGTGTTGGCTGAGCAACCTGTAGCTGCACTTCCTTTGTTACATGATTATGCTCAGCAATTCATAGCGGAAAAGAATCGATTGAGCTACCGTCGGGCTGTTAAACTGTTTAAACGTATGCGTACTGCTTGCAAAAAGAGTGGTCATACCGAATTTTGGAACCGCTATATTCGAACAGTGCGAGATAAATACCGTCGCCTACGCGCGTTAATTGAAGAAATGGAGAGGGGGAATCTTGAATTATGAGATCAGCACATCGACTTGCACGTGAGTTACAACTGACCATCCAGCCAACAGATCGTGGCAACTTTGCGATTTCAGCTGCAGATGACTACGGAACCTCCATACCTGCTGATCGCCTTGTCTCCTTTTTCTTCTTCGCCGATGATACGTCATTGTTCGGTTTGATGGTCCCTATTGAGGATGACACTGTCATTTTGCATCCCCATGAGTGGGTCCAAGCATTGAGCGGAAACCGCCACCCATTTATTGAGTTTACGGGCGCAACCGAACAGGACGTCGCTAAGTTAGAAGCAGCTGAAGAAGCTGCTTCACTTTGGCATTCTAAGGATTTGTGGTCCTATACAGAACCAGACGCGGAGGAAGTTATTCGCTTTGCCGGTGACGCAGCAGGAATGTCGGAATCCGCTGCTCTCTTGACAAAACAAGCAATTGCCAGCAAATTTCAAACGCTTGGTGTTCGTGCGGATATGGTACCTGCTTTGTTGCCTCATTTAAAAGCTTACGGCTGGCCAGGTGAGACAAAATCCGACATTCCAGTACGACCTGCACTCCGACTGACTGAACCTGATTCGGAGCGGACTGAAGATTGGTTACTGGAAACGGTTATATTGAATGAACGCGGAACACAATGGTTGCCTGCAAAATCGAAACTGAATACTTCTATTGAAAGTGCGCTGCCCGCGAAGTGGAAGCCATATGCTGCCGCCATTATGGAACAACAATCCGAAATGATTTCGTTTCTACAATCCATCGAGCCTGAGATTGAAGATACGTTTCTCCATATGCCGATGAGTGATCCCGAAGTCCGGATGTTCATCCAGCATGACTTGCCGTTATTCCAATCGTTCGGACTTGCAGTACTCCTACCTTCTTGGCTGAAAAGCGTGACTGAGACGAAGATGAAAATACGCACAGATGCAGGTGTTCAGTCATACAAATCTGCCGCCGGGTTAGACGAAGTCCTTTCGTTTAACTGGAGTTTCTCACTTGCTGGCAACGACATCGACCGGGATACGTTTCAGAAAATGGTGGATGAAAACCGTGAATTCATCCGTACTGGAGACGAATGGTTTCATATCGATCCGACTTGGTTGAAGCGGATTAAAGAGTTGATGGAGCAAGCGGATAATGGGGAGTGGACTGTGAAAGATTTACTGTTCCAAGAGCTCCCTGAAGAGATTGTGCCAAGCGAAGACGATGAGTTTGAAGAAGATCCACTACTTGCGTTCACAATGCAAAAGTCTCTGCGTCAATATGTAGATCAGGTAATGGATAAAAAGGGGTTACCCCACGTTCAAATTCCTGAACAGTTGCAAACTGAACTGCGCCCATACCAACAGGAAGGATTCAACTGGCTCATGTTCATGCGAGAGCAGCATTTCGGTGCTTGCCTTGCCGATGATATGGGACTCGGTAAAACGGTTCAGCTTATCAGTTATTTGCTTAAAGTGCATTCCCAACCGGACGCGACACCGTCACTCATCATTTGTCCGACCAGTGTGCTTGGTAACTGGCAAAAAGAATTGGAACGTTTTGCGCCTTCGCTAAAAGCGGCCATGCACTATGGACCCGGTCGCTTGAAGGAAGACCAGTTCAGCGCATTTCTAGCACAGGAAAAACCTGATGTCGTGCTGACGACTTACGGTACAGCAACTCAAGATAGTGATTTTCTCATTGAATTTCCTTTTGCGAGCATCACGTTGGATGAAGCGCAAAATATTAAAAACATGCAAACGAAGCAATCTCGAGCGATTCGGAAACTTCGGGGTGGTCATCATATCGCGTTGACGGGGACGCCGATCGAGAACCGACTTGCGGAGTTATGGGCAATTTTCGACTTCATCCATCGAGGATATTTCGGTAGTTTCCGGAAATTCACGGATGACTACATTATTCCAATTGAGCGGGATGATGACGAACGGACAAAAAGTCGTCTGCGTTCTAAAATCCACCCATTCTTGTTACGAAGAACGAAAAGTGATCCAGACTTACAGCTCAATTTACCGAAGAAGCTAGAGCAAAATGAGTATGTGCCACTTACAAGTGAACAAGCTGCAGTTTATGAGAGTTTTATTGAAGATACGAAGTTCAAGTTACAGACACTTTCTGGCTTTGAGCGGAAAGGGCTCATTTTGAAGATGTTGAGTAGATTGAAGCAATTGTGTAATCACCCTGCTCTGTTCTTGAAAGAACCTTTTACGCAAGCTGATGAAATGTTGTCGAGATCTGACAAACTGGAGCGAATTGTGAAATTGGCTGCTGAGATAGCTAGCAATGGCGAGCAATGCTTGATCTTTACTCAGTATATCGGAATGGGGCAACTCATACGACAATGTTTGGCCGAGCTTTATGGATACGAAGTACCTTTCCTGACAGGAAGTATGCCGAAGGGTCAGCGTGATCACCTGGTCGAAGCGTTCCAAAAAGGGGAATTCCCGATTTTCATCCTATCCTTGAAAGCGGGTGGAACAGGGCTGAACTTGACGGCTGCGAATCACGTCTTGCATGCGGATCGTTGGTGGAACCCTGCTGTAGAAAACCAAGCGACCGACCGTGCATATCGTATAGGTCAGGAGAAGTTCGTGCATGTCCATAAATTCGTGACCATTGGGACGATAGAAGAAAAAATTGATAAAATGCTTGAAGAGAAGGCCGCGCTGTCTGCAGATCTGATCCAGTCCAGCCAGTGGCTAACAGAGCTATCTGATCGAGAACTGGACGACTTACTATCATTCGGCTAACCTATACTTTTCATCCGCAAATCACACTGTGGTTTGCGGTTTTTTATGTAAAGACGCAGTTAGACGTGACTGATTCGCTTGATCTGCAATACCCTGTGTAGCTCATACTCTTTCTGTTCCTGCTCCACCACGTCTAACCGTTCGTTTAAATTTGCTACCAATCGGATTAGCTGTCCAATTTGCAATTCCATACGCAGAATTATTTTTTGTTGGGATTCCATATAATTCTCTCCTTTTAAGCAATTTCGCAGCCGGATCACCAAGAAGCGGTCTCTTCTGACCCGACGGCAAAATAGCGGTTATTTGATGGTTGAAACCACCACTCCTCTTACGTACTGCTGAGTTGTTAGTCGTGCCTGATCACTTTTAACAACCTTTGCTTAACTTACTATCGAGGGTCTAAAGGAATCCCCACTCCTCAAAAACCCCCTACTACCTAATCATTCTTCCCTCATCATTTGTACGAGCCGCTCTCCACGGGCACTGCGCGCACAGTTATCTAGTTATCATTCCTCCTATTCTGTCACATGTCCGATGTTTCTGGACAACCCAATTAGAAGATTGGTAACGTTTCTTTTTCGTTTTTTTGTGTAGGTAATTCAAAATGATCGGCAGCGGAGTTGCTTTGTGAATTCGCCAATGCTACTTGCGATTGGCTACTTTCCGCACGTACTTCCGAAGATGGTTTCTTCGTCACCAGGAATCGGACATCATCTCCCACTACTTCTGTTACAAATGCGCGGGTTCTGTCTTCACGCTCATACGAACGCGTTTGAATACGTCCACTTACACCTACCAGAGATCCTTTTCCACAATGTTTTACGGTGTTTTCTGCGGTACGTCCCCAAATGCTACAGAGAATAAAATCCGCATCGATGTCACCTTGCTGGTTTTTAAAACTACGATTGACAGCGAGAGTGAAGCTGGCTTGCATCCGCCCATCTCCTATCTTTCGAATATCTGGATCTTTCGTCAGTCTACCGACAAGTGCCACATGATTCACCTAGTTCCCTCCTCTCTTTGAATTGCTTTCATCATACGGACAAGCTCCGGATTAAACAAATGTACATTTCCCACATTTGGAGGTTATTCCATTGTTGAAATTGAAGTTTGAACTAGGAGGTTTTGTAAGTTCTGCGTGGAACCGCTTAGGTGACGGTGCTTTTGAATTGTGTTCATTTAATGATAATTCGGCTTTGCCCATATTTTTAAGAGATTGAACCGTCTGTGGTATACTGGGGAAAAAAGGGGGATTTGGACGGGATGAAAACGTTTAAAATGATTTCCTTCGGTCTGCTGACTGGGGATGTAGCAGATTATTTGCCCATGCTGGATGGTATCATTATTAACCAAGAGAACAGCCATCGCATGTGGATTTTAGAGATGTTTTTGGACATGGAGTATAAAGAACGCTTTGTAAAATTGAAGGATGAGGAGGCACTCATTGAAGCAAAAGTAGTAATTTCTTATCCTGAAAATGAACCTGCTGCCTTCGTTCTTGCAGTCGACACCGTTCATGAGATTGGAGATCGTGTTTCCGTCTTATTGAAAGGTCGATTAAAGCGTCAGCGTTCAGAATATGCTGAACAGTTACTGAGTGAGTTATTGGATCTCGGTTTTGAAGGGCAAGCACTGCTAGAACGATTCGAAAGCGACATGCGCGCAAGACCTCGTTTAAAAAAGAAATAACGACATGCAAAAACCACGGGAATGTTCAACCCGTGGTTTTTATTTGCATTATTTCTCGCCTGACATACCTTTATCATCTTTCTTTGGAGATCCACCGTTGTTGCCAGTTCCTGCGCTATTCCCGCCGCCAGGTGTGCTATTTTCTCCCATCGTACCGCCTTCTCCATTGCCAGTTCCTTCTAGCGTATTGTCTTCAACGCCATCGCGATTCATGACACCGTCATTCATCCCATCGTCTTCCAGTCCATCAAGATTCGGACCTGTCGTACCGTTAGGCGCATCGCCCTCCATATCCGGGGTCCAGTCACGTGCCCGCTCGTCCATACCGTCGTTCAAATCTTCCATCGGTGTCTCGTTTTTGTCTGGGATGTCGTCGTTGTTGGTACCACATCCAGCCAGTACGAAACCTGCAACAAGTGCTGCTGGCAATACTTTCTTCAACATGAAAAATTCCCTCCTTTCAAATAGCTATCCAACATAGCTTGGCTTGAAAAGAAGGAACTATCCATTATTTTTTATACGTTCTGACGTTTTTTCAACTCAGCTTCTACAAATGCAGCTTCAGCTTTACACTCATAGAAATATTGTGTGTTGAGCGTCTCCTGCAATTGTTGAATTGTCGCAATCTGCTCTTCAGAAGGCGGCTCACTTAGCACTTTTTGAATGACTTCATTGATACGAACTGCAATTTCCTCATGAAATTGAGTTGCGTGTTTGACGTCATCTGGAATTTTTTCATACCAAAGCGCTTTTTCTGTAATGTACTCGCTCCATCGCTTCATGAAGTCTGCCATGTCATAGCGGTCCGGGTTCCATTCGATCTCCGTCATGTATTGTTCAAAGGTCTGTGTAATGGACCTCGTGATGCTACTCTTTAGGTTGGGTGAAAGACTTTTGAACATTCTTGTTTAGTACCTCCCACGATGTACATGCTAAGGTATCTGCATGTTTGATTGGCTTTTTGTGCATAATCGCACTTGCCAAAGTGTGTAAACACAATATATAAAATTTTAGCGGATTTTTCTGCCAAATGCAACTTTTAACTAAAAATCACTCTTTTGCACCTAGTGCGAATGTGATTTCCGCTTCACAAGCTATCTCACCTTCGACAGTTGCTTTTGCTTTGCCTTTACCAATGGAACCACGCATACGTGTGATTTCCACTTCAAGTCGGATTACGTCTCCAGGAACGACTTGTCGCTTGAATCGGCAATTATCAATTCCTGCAAAAAATGCAAGACGGCCTTTATTCTCTTCTTTTTGCAAAATCGCAACGGCACCGACCTGCGCTAGTGCTTCTACAATCAGTACGCCAGGCATAACCGGATACCCCGGGAAGTGACCGTTAAAGTAGTTTTCGTTAATGCTTACGTTTTTTATCCCAACTGCACGCACGCCTTCTTCAACTTCAAGAATTCGGTCGACCAATAGGAATGGGTAGCGATGCGGAATGATAGCTTGGATTTGTTCAGCTGTCAGCATAGTAATTCTCCTTTTAGGTTTCCCTCTAGTCTATCGTTTACTTCTCTTTTCCACTCATGATATCAAAAATATGTGCCCACGTGTCTTTTTGGAAGATATCGCTTGCGGCACCGTCACCCAGGATGCTAAATCCAATAACCGCACCGAGGACTGCAGCAACTATCAGTAACAGAATTACTAAAATGACGCGCACATATATAGGAAGGATGCGGATTTGTACCCAGCGAACTGGTTTTGTCTCAGTCAGTTCTTCCGTTTCCATTTTCTCTTTACGCTTTGTCCGTGTTTTTTGTACAGCTTCTTCTTTTTTCACGGGTTTCTCTTCAGCTTTTCTCTTACTGCGCGTTACATGCTTGCTGTCCGATGCGGATTGAGCCGTTGCGGCATGGGTTGCTCGAGCGTCCGTCCGACTTTTTGCAGCTGGTTTATTCGGCTCGGAAGACGAATGGGACGGGATGTCTGTATTTCTTTTTTCATCTGTCATATCAATACTCCCCACTTAGCTCACCGGATATTATTGACCAGGCCGAGCATCTGATCAGCGATAGAAACCGTACGTGAGTTGAATTGATACGCTCGCTGGACATTGATGAGGTCTGTCATTTCTTTCTGATAGTCAACATTGGACCCTTCAAGAGCTCCTTGCTGTATACCGACTTCCGGGCCAGTAATTTCTGTTAAAATATCGGCTTCAGTTACATTTAATTCTTCCAAATTAGCTGGAAGTGTCAAATGTGTCGAGGACAGTCGTGTCATCAGGTTAGGTCGCTCAATTAGAGTAACTGCCAATTCAACTGTCTGGTCTGTTCCATTTGCCGAATTTGCAACCAGAGTGCCGTCCGATTTCAGCTCAACTGAATCTACAGGTCCATTGAACGTGATCGCATTGCCAGCACGATCTGCAACAGCATTTCCTTCGCCGTCAACAAGCGCCACTTGGTTTCCCTGACCTGGAGAAAGGTAGAAGTTCCCTTGACGTGTATACACCGTCTCAGGACCATCTGCGCCTTGAACAATTACGTTGAAATATTGTTTTGGTTCAGTGAGTGCGAAATCGAGATTTCTTCCTGTTTGTTGCAAGGTTCCCACTTTCCAGTTCATTTGCGTTTGACCCAGCATTGCGCCGACGCCGTAGCGGATACCTTCAGGTGATTGTCGTGGTGCTGTATCCGCTTTGTCATTGTTGAATTGCTGATACAACATCTCCTGAAAACTCGCCTGATTGGATTGGTAACCGTTTGTTCCTATATTGGATAAATTATTTCCGATGATATCCAGATTACTTTGCAGTTGGTTCATCGTATTGACAGCTGTTGTCATCGTACGAATCATTTAGTTTGACTCCTTTCGCTTATGCGAAGCTTGCGATTATCCATTGACACGACCAATTTCCGAGACCGCTTTTTCCATACTGCGGTCATAAGCTTGCAACACTTTCTGATTAGCTTCAAATGCTCGGTAAGCGGTCATCATATCCGTCATCGTTCGCGATGCATCTACGTTCGACTGCTCGATGAACCCTTGTTTAAATGCGTAACTAACCCCTTGAGCACCATTTGCGTCTGGCAAATCTTGCTGCGCATAAAACAGTCCGTTATCACGTTTAACAAGCGTTTCGGGATTCGCTGCGTAGCCGATTCCGAGAGTTTCTGCTACCATTTCACCGTATTTGATAATGCCGTCTTCCGTAACTTGGAAGTCATCATTTGGCAATTGGATGCGTTGACCATTCTGATCGAGCACATAATTTCCCGCAGAAGTCGTTAGAAAGCCTTCCGGATTCAAAGCGAAGTTTCCACTTTTCGTATAAGCACGTTCACCATCTGAACCTTCGAGCGTGTAGAAAACGGCGCCAGGTTGGCCCGTTTCAGGATTGACAGGTAAAGTTCCGTCGACAAGTGCGATGTCCGTTGTCAATTCCGTTTGCCGTAGTTGTCCCTGGGTGAATAGTGGCATGGTCTCTTGTAAATACGTCCCTGTTGAAAGGGCACCAATCGGATTCATGCCTTTCATTTGAAAGCTATTTTGGACTGGCACTTTCGTAGTTTCCAGGTTAGATAAGTACATTTCAGGAAATGATCTTATGGATGATTGATCTGTTTTAAAGCCTGGAGTGTTGGCATTGGCCATATTGTTAGAAAGTAATTCTGTTCTGCGCTGTTGCGCGATCATTCCAGATCCTGCTGTATAAAATCCACGGAACATGAGCCCCGCCTCCTTTTTAGGTGTGTTGCAAATGATCCAGTGGCTCTGCGTTAAGTTTTACTTCGTTTTTTGTCTAAGCTATTCAGCATAATGCCTGTCCCTTTAGCGACACACCCAAGTGGGTCATCTGCTATGAAAACAGGTACTTTCAATTCTTCTGCGAGCAGTTGGTCCAGTCCCCGAAGGAGCGCGCCGCCCCCAGTTAAGATGATGCCTCTATCAATGATATCTGCAGATAGTTCGGGTGGTGTTTTCTCCAGAACATTTTTAGCCGCGTGGAGGATCCAGGCAATAGATTCTTCTATCGCTTTTGTGATTTCCTTTGAATCGACTGTGACAGTTCTAGGCAGTCCTGAAACCATATCGCGTCCACGAATGTCCATCTTCTCATCGTGACTGTCCGGGAAGACGGATGTTACGGTCATTTTGATGGTTTCCGCAGTGCGTTCACCAATTAATAGCTTATGATTCTTTTTTATATGTTGGATGATGTCTTGATCGAACGTATTGCCTGCAATTTTAATGGATTCGGATGTGACAATGTCTCCCATGGAAAGAACCGCGACATCTGTTGTGCCGCCTCCGATATCGATAACCATGTTTCCACTAGGTTGATAAATGTCCATTCCGGCTCCGATTGCAGCCACTTTAGGCTCGGCTTCAAGAAACACTTGTCGGCCACCTGATTTTTGGACAGCTTCTTTAATGGCTTTCTGCTCCACACTTGTAACGTCAGTGGGACAGCAGATCAAGATGCGCGGTTTAGAAAACCAGCCTTTGACATTCAGGCGATCAATGAAACCTTTAAGCATTGCTTCAGTACTATCAAAATCAGCAATGACACCGTGTTTCAATGGTCGCATTACCTGGATATTACTAGGGGTTCGCCCAATCATCAGTCTCGCTTCTTCTCCGACCGCTATTAATTCACGCGTTTTAGTGTCGACTGCAACGACAGATGGTTCGTTCAGTAGAATCCCTTTTCCTTTTACATGTATTAATACATTTGCCGTTCCCAGGTCAATGCCGATATCTTTCGCAAACATCTCATCCCTGCCCCTTCCATTCTTTCAACAGTTTACATGCTCTCCTAACTTAACATTTTATCACAGTGTTCCGAAAAAGAACATAAAAAATCGCTATTTCCCGTGCTTTGTGACGGTTCGAAGCCGGTTAGTTCGGTTTTTATCAACGGCACAAAAAAACGGACTGCGTTAGTCGCTAGTCCGTTTCTGTTGCTGCTGATTCATTTAGTTTGCGTTGTTCAATTTTCCATTTTTGACGCGTGGCTTCACCGCCTCGTAAATGTCTTATCGATTTGTGATAGGCCAGGACTTTTGCAACTTCCTCAGATAGATGAGCATCTATATTAGGTAGACGCTCTGTCAGGTCTTTGTGTACAGTGCTTTTGGAATACCCCGTCGCTTTTGCGAGCGCTCTCACAGTGAGGCCAGTTTCGATGAGCAGGTTGCCGAGGCGAACGCAGCGCCTCCGAATTTGTTCGTGCACACCCTCTTCCTTTCCCGTCAGTCCATTTGTTCTTTCACTGTATGCGAAGGAACGGTGCGCTATTCCTTTGTATTTGAGGTCTTCTTAACGCCCGGGCATGTTTCTCGATCAGTTTTTGCGTTTTCTACGACACTTGGTTCAAGTTCTCGATCAAAGAGTGCACTTTACCAATCAATTCTTTGCACTTTTCTATCACATAGTAGAATCAATCGGAATAGGGACACGATTCAACTGTTTTCAGGAAATTCATTCCCACTATTTGTGGGATTCGGAAAGATGTTTAATGGAATCGGAATTACGTGGAGTGGAATCGGAATTATTGGGCGAAGAATCGGAAGGATGAACCGCACAATCGGCAAAACCAGAGAATTAATCGGAATCAAGACACAATTCAACTGCTTTAAAGGTTTTATTGGGTGGTTATTTCAGTTGGATCAGGTCTCAGGAGGGGTGTATGATCACTTTTCTGGAATTTATGAGCACTTCACATGAGTTATGATCACTTTCTCAGATTTATGAGCACTTTCCATAAGTTATGATCACTTTTCGAGATTTATGAGCACTTTCCACGAGTTATGATCACTTTCTCAGATTTATGAGCACTTCCCTCGAGTTATGATCACTTTCTCAGATTTATGAGCACTTCCCATGAGCTACAATCACTTTCACAACTCTCACCATCACTACCGATTTATGAGCACAAAAAAACCTGCCGGGAGGTGGCAGGTTGGCTCAACGAGTTATTTAAAAGGCCAAGAAGGAACGGGGATTCACAGCTACGTCGTCTTTTTGGACTTCGAAGTGCAAATGGACGCCCGCTGATGGGTTCCATTCGTTTTCTGCAGTTTGCGCTAAGGCTTCACCCTGCTGAATCTCGTCACCCTCTTTTACGAGAATGCCAGTGACGGAACGATAGATCGTTTTCAAGCCATCTTTGTGAGAGATGACAATTTCACTGCCTTTGAATGGATCCGAGACAATTTGTTCCACTTTTCCACTCATCGCCGCGAGTACTTCGAACGGTTTGCCGTCGACTGCAATCGTCACACCTTCGTTTGTAACGTATGTCTGTTTAAATACGAGTAGTGCGTTTTCACGACTGGATGCGTCAGCTTTTGCATCATAGAAGTCTTGAATAATTGCAACTTGGTCAAGAATTTCTTCGTCAAACGGATATTTCAGTTGTTCGTTTGATGCGTTTGTTTCCAACGTGACTTCTTCTTTAGCCTTTTCTTTGTCTACAGCTGCCTGCTCACCGGCGTCTGGTTTCGTCAATGCATTATATCCCCATACCATTCCAACGAACAACAGGGCGAAGCTTGCATAGATAGATGGCCAGAACCAGTTGCTTTTCGTGCTCTTGTTTTTCTGAGAAGGGGCGTTCGGTTTTTTTTCTTCTCTCATTTATGATCACCTCACTCGCTATTCTCTGCAAGTTAAGGATTTTTTAAACATTCCTCTTTCGATTTTTCAAAAGTTTTTATTTCTGTGCCGGTATAGTAGTGTTTCACGATCTGTTCTGCGGTCCATCCCTTTTTCGAATAAGCTTCAGCTCCATTTTGGCTCATGCCAACGCCGTGACCGTATCCTTTTGTAGTAATGTGGACAATTTCATTGGCCACATCGAATCCTATATTGAAGTCCGTAGATGGAAGTTTTAGTTTTTCCCGAACTTCGCGGCCGCTAGTTTCGAATGTGCCTGATAGTACGCTTTGTACCCGCCCCGTCTCATTCCTGACGAGCTGAAGCGCTCTGAAATCGTCTTCTTTCCATGAAGTGCCGAGCTTTTTATTCCACTCAGAAAGAGGCATATCGACTGTTCGTTCCACTTCTTTAGATACAGTTTGTTCGTCGGGGCTGTCTACACTTTGTAGATATGGAATTGAATTGCCTGTAAAATTCTCAGCAGTTTCAGTTTGACCGTTTGAAGTAGAGAAGAACATGGCAGTAATCATTTGTTCCTCATGTACGATTACGGAGCCTGCAGTTTCCTCCACGGCTTGGCGAATCTTTTTTTCGTTTTCTTTGAAGTTTTTGCCCCAACGTTCTTTACGATCTTTTTCATTGGAATAGACTTGTGCTGTGACATCCCGACCGATCGGTTTTGTGCCTTCTGCCGTTTCTTTGAGCGCATAGGTGCGTGCAGCAATCGCTTGTGCTTTAAGTGCTTCCAGCGAGTAAGCGACTGGCATTTCAGAAGCGACGACTCCGATAATGTACTCTTCGAGCGGCAGTGGCTTGTCCTCTCCTTCTACTGTAATTTCGGTCTCACAAGCTATTTCCTCGGGTGGCTTAGCGTCTAGTGGTCTGTTGTACTTCAAGTTTAGAAGTACAGGTATAAAAAATAGGAAAATGATGAATACTACTAATAGTCGTTTGTCCATGTTGCATGGTATGTTCTATATCTTTCAATTATGATGATGTTTTTGACTTTCACATAATTGGAGTCTCTCGATACACAACGACACCAAACGACATAAACTCCCATAATGCGAATCAAAATTAAATTAAACAAAAAAACTGCCCCTCGCAAAAGGGACAGCTCTAATCGATATTATGAATGCACGATTTCTGTGTCAGCTGTTTCAGATTCGCTAGAAACGCGGCTGATGTCTGCACCAAGTGCTTTCAGTTTCTGATGGAAGTTAACGTAGCCACGATCTAAGTGAATGAGTTCAGTGACTCTTGTAACGCCTTCTGCAACAAGTCCAGCAAGGATAAGTGCAGCTGCAGCCCGAAGATCGGTTGCTGCTACTTCAGCGCCTTGTAAGTTTGACGGACCATTCATGATGACAGAACGTCCTTCGATTTTAATGTCAGCATTCATGCGGCGGAATTCTTCTACGTGCATGAAGCGGTTTTCAAATACTGTTTCTGTTAATACGCCAGTACCTTCTGATTTCAACATAAGTGCCATCATTTGTGACTGCATGTCTGTTGGGAAACCAGGGTGCGGCATTGTTTTCAAGTCAACTGATTTTAACGGGTGCTGCGCTGTAATGCGAAGTCCTTCGTCCAGTTCAGTAATGACAACGCCCATTTCTTGAAGCTTAGAGATCAATGCTGCGTTGTGTTCAGGCAATGCGTTTTCAATCGTTACATCTCCGCCTGTGATTGCTGCTGCGACCATGAATGTACCTGTTTCAATACGGTCAGGAATAATGTTGTGAACTGCACCGACTAGCTTTTTGACGCCTTCGATACGGATAACGTCCGTTCCTGCACCGATGACTCTACCGCCCATTTCGTTGATGAAGTTCGCAAGGTCAACAATTTCAGGCTCTTTAGCAGCATTTTCAATCAAAGTCGTTCCTGTCGCGAGTGCAGCTGCAGTCATGATGTTCTCAGTTGCGCCAACACTTGGGAAGTCCAAATAGATTTTTGCTCCTTGAAGACCGTTCTTTGCTCGTGCTTCAACAAATCCGTGTCCAAACGAGATATCAGCACCCATTGCTTCGAATCCTTTTAAATGCTGATCAATCGGACGTGATCCAATTGCACAGCCACCTGGCATTGCTACACGTGCAAAACCATTGCGCGCAAGAAGTGGACCCATTACCAGAATGGATGCACGCATTTTACGCACGTATTCGAATTGCGCTTCACTCGTAAGCGTCTCAGTGGAATCAATGATTAGCTCGCCAATTTCAGGTTTATATTCTGTTTTTGCATATAAACTTTTAAGTACTTCATTAATTGTGCGAACATCCGAAAGATTTGGTACTTCGCGGATGACATTGACGCCCTCAGTAGCAAGCAACGCAGCCGCGAGTATCGGCAACACTGCGTTCTTGGCTCCTTCTACCCGCACTGTACCGTGCAGTTGTCGTCCACCATTAATAATAATTTTATCCAAAACAAGCCCCTCCGACTCAAAGTTATAATTCGTTCTTAAGCGTGACAAGGTTACATATCCAAAATTCATTAATTATACTAGTAAAAATCATCCAAACTCAGTCCATTGTACAACGACACGCCCCAGTTAACAAGCGCCATTGTGACCCTTTCCGACAAAAGATAGCTGTAATCTAAATTATGTACAGGTGGGATGTCCTGTGTGGGTATTTTACAATTTCTTTATGACTGCCATATTACAAAGAGGTTACATTCAACTTTGTTCCCCAGTGCTGAATTCAGTAAACCTGTCTCATCAAATTCTAATGAACTGATTCGTCTCATTGCCCCAGAGGCATCCGTTGTCTTTGCGGCGATAAGACGGATCATCCAAAGATGAAAGGAAGTCTCTCCGACCAATAGGATATGTCTAAAAAGAAATTTGATACCGAAGAACCGATGGCAATACTCAACAAAATAAATAATAATTGTGTTTGAAATACGCGATTTTTACGAATGATGGCTTGTGGTAAAATCGCCTGCAAGGCAAAAAATGATACCCCGATGAAAAAAATATGTGACCCTAGTGCTAATAATGGATTGACGCCAAGTGCGTCCATAGTCATCTACTCCCGATGCGTACTTCTAACGATGAAGTACGTTTTTGGTTGGCGTTAAAAAAAATCGGACAGAAGATTCTCCTCTGTCCGATTTGCTCGCGTCCGACTTACATGCCGGAAACTTTAATACGGTTAATGGCCCTACGTAAATTAAGTTCAGCCATTTGATGCTCCAGCTTGTTCGAAATCTGCTGGAGTTCAACTTCTGCCTTACGTTTCGCAAGTTCAGCACGTGCTACGTCAATGTGAGAAGCGAGTTCCGCACTTTGGGCAAGCACTGTGACAACATCCGGACGGACTTCCAAGAAGCCGCCGTTTACTGCCACATGTTCTGTTGAATTGCCGTTTTTCAGACGAAGTGCGCCGATGTCAAGTGGAGCTACCATCGCGATGTGTCCTGGTAAAATACCAAGCTCACCCGTTTCAGTAACTGCTATCACCATATCCGCTTCTGTTTCGCTGACAGGGCCGTCGGGAGTGACGATATTAACTTTTATCTTCATAATTTCCCCTCCTGGTCCCTTTTATTAGACTTCTACGCCCATTTCTTTTGCTTTAGCCACAACTTCTTCGATGCGTCCAACAAGTCGGAATGCATCTTCAGGAAGGTGGTCGTATTTGCCTTCAAGGATTGCCTTGAAGCCTTGTACAGTTTCAGCAACCGGCACGTACGAACCTTTTTGGCCCGTGAATTGCTCGGCAACGTGGAAGTTTTGTGACAGGAAGAACTGAACACGACGCGCGCGATCAACGATCTGCTTGTCATCTTCACTCAACTCATCCATACCTAAGATTGCGATGATGTCTTGAAGTTCACGGTAACGCTGCAACGTTTGTTGTACTTGTGTTGCGATGTCATAGTGTTCTCTACCTACGATATCCGCACTAAGAGCACGTGATGTCGAAGCAAGTGGATCCACCGCTGGATAGATACCCATCTCAGATAGTTTACGCTCAAGGTTCGTCGTTGCATCAAGGTGAGCAAACGTCGTTGCAGGAGCTGGATCTGTATAGTCATCGGCAGGTACATAGATCGCTTGGATCGATGTAACAGAGCCTTTGTTAGTTGAAGTGATACGCTCTTGAAGCTGACCCATTTCAGTCGCCAATGTCGGCTGGTAACCAACCGCAGATGGCATACGACCGAGCAAGGCAGAAACTTCAGAACCGGCTTGTGTGAAACGGTAGATGTTATCGATGAAGAGCAGAACGTCAGCGCCCTGTTCGTCACGGAAGTGTTCAGCCATTGTCAAACCAGTCAAGGCAACACGCATACGTGCACCAGGTGGCTCGTTCATTTGACCGAAGACCATTGCCGTTTTCTTAATAACGCCTGAGTCTGTCATTTCATAGTACAAGTCGTTACCTTCACGAGTACGCTCTCCAACACCAGCGAATACCGAGATACCGCCGTGTTCTTGTGCGATGTTGTTGATCAATTCCTGGATAAGTACAGTTTTACCTACACCTGCACCACCGAAGAGACCGATCTTACCACCCTTGATATAAGGAGCAAGTAAGTCAACAACTTTAATACCCGTTTCAAGAATTTCTACTTTTGTAGAAAGGAATTCAAATGATGGTGCTTCACGGTGAATCGGATCACGCTGGACGTCTGCCGCTAGTGGCGTTCCAAGGTCGATTTCCTCACCGAGTACGTTGAATACTCGTCCGAGTGTAACGTCTCCAACAGGTACTGAGATTGGCGCGCCCATATCTGTTACTTCTTCGCCGCGTCTCAAACCGTCTGTAGAGGACATTGCAATCGTACGTACAGAATCGTCTCCAAGGTGCAAGGCCACTTCAAGTGTGAGCGTTTCCGCTTCAGCACCTGGGCGATTGATTTGGACTTTCAGGGAGTTGTAGATCTGTGGAAGTTGTCCATCCGCAAAGCGAACGTCAACAACCGGACCCATTACCTGAAGAATTTGTCCTTTACTCATGCTTTTCCCTCCTGTCGTACTGGTACGTTCGTTTTCGTTACGCCTATTCGAGCGCTGCAACGCCGGCAACGATTTCCGTAATTTCCTGGGTAATCGCAGCTTGGCGGGCACGGTTGAATATGAGCGTCAAGTCATCTATCAAATCAGTAGCATTATCTGTAGCAGTCTTCATCGCAGTCATACTGGAAGCATGTTCGCTTGCTTTTCCGTCTAGGACCGCTCCGAAAATGAGGCTCTCCGCGTATTGCGGCAATAAGGATTCAAGAATCACTTCCGCAGAAGGTTCGAATTCATAAGATGAGCTCACTCCAGACGGTTCTAGATCAGTAAGCGGAAGCAATTTTCGTTCCGTCGCTTCATTGGAGATGGCGGAGACGAAATGGTTGTAATAAAGGTACAACTCATCGTAATTGCCTTCCGTGAACATGCCAACAGCTTTATTCGCGATGTTTTTTATCTCTTCGAACGAAGGGTGATCCGTAACACCTACAAGACTCTCTTCCACTTCGAAACCAAGACGGTTAAAGAATTCAGTTCCTTTACTTCCGATTACGAAGAGCACGACTTCATCTTTTGATGCGTGGCGTGCTTCAATTGCGCGTTTCGCTTTACGTAGAATGTGGGCGTTATATCCTCCAACAAGTCCACGGTCAGATGTGACGATGATATATCCCGTCTTCTTGACTGGGCGAGTTACGAGCATCGGGTGTCCAGAGTTTTGAGTGACAGAAGCGATAGATCCGACCACTTCTTCAATTTTGTCCATGTACGGTACGAATTTCTTCGCGTTTGCTTCCGCACGGCTCAATTTTGAAGCAGAGACCATTTGCATCGCTTTCGTGATCTTACGTGTACTCTTCGTCGATTTAATGCGCTGTTCTACCTCGCGTAATGAGGCCATTGGCTATTCACCACCTTTTAGTTTTAGTCCCGTAATCCGTTACTTAACTTATTGTCCAGAAACCGCAAAGTTCTTTTTGAACTCATTGATCGCTGCTGCAAATACGTCATCTGCAGGAAGACCTTTCGTAGTACGGATTGTTTCCAATACGTCAGTGTGGTTACTTTCAAGCCAAATCGTGATTTCACTTTCAAAGCGAAGAACATCTTTAACTGGGATATCATCAAGGAATCCACGAGTTAGTGCGTAAAGAATTACGACTTGGTGTTCAACCTTAACCGGTTTGTTCAAATCTTGTTTCAAGACTTCAACAGTACGGTGTCCACGGTCAAGTTTCGCTTTAGTTGCAGGGTCAAGAGATGATCCAAACGCAGAGAACGCTTCAAGTTCACGGAACGCAGCAAGGTCAAGACGCAGTGTACCTGCAACCTTTTTCATTGCTTTGATCTGTGCAGATCCACCTACACGGGATACGGAAAGTCCAGCGTTGATCGCTGGGCGTACGCCTGAGAAGAATAGATCGGACTGAAGGAAAATCTGACCATCTGTGATGGAGATTACGTTCGTCGGAATGTATGCAGAGATATCGCCTGCTTGTGTTTCAACGAATGGCAATGCTGTGATTGATCCGCCACCTAGGGAGTCGTTCAATTTCGCAGCACGTTCGAGTAAACGAGAGTGTAAGTAGAATACATCTCCTGGGTATGCTTCGCGACCTGGAGGACGGCGTAGCAACAACGAAAGCTCACGGTATGCAGCAGCTTGTTTAGAAAGATCATCATAGACGATCAAAACGTGCTTGCCTTGGAACATGAACTCTTCACCCATTGTAATACCTGCATAAGGAGCAAGGTAAAGAAGTGGTGATGGTTGTGATGCAGAAGCAGTTACAACGATTGTGTAGTCAAGCGCGCCGTTTTCACGAAGCGTTTCAACAACACCACGAACTGTAGATTCCTTCTGACCAATTGCTACATAAATACAAATCATATCCTGATCTGCTTGGTTAAGAATTGTATCGATCGCTACAGTAGTTTTACCTGTTTGGCGGTCACCGATGATCAATTCACGTTGTCCACGACCGATTGGTACAAGTGCGTCAATCGCTTTGATACCTGTCTGAAGTGGCTCATCAACCGATTTACGAGCCATAACGCCTTGCGCTGGGCTTTCGATCGGACGAGTTTTTGTTGTGTTAATCGGACCTAGTCCATCCACTGGTTGTCCAAGTGAATTGACGACGCGTCCAATCAATGCTTCTCCAACTGGAACTTCCATGATACGGCCTGTACGACGTACTTCATCGCCTTCTTTGATGTCTTTGTATGGTCCAAGGATAACGATACCTACGTTGTTCGCTTCCAAGTTTTGCGCCATACCAAGTACACCTGTGGAGAACTCAAGGAGTTCGCCGGCCATGACATTGTCGAGACCATGAGCACGGGCGATACCGTCACCTACTGCGAGAACAGTACCTACTTCGCTAACTTCCATCTCAGACTGATAGCCTGCAATCTGCTGCTTAATCAGTGTGCTGATTTCTTCAGCTTTAATGCCCATGTATGTCACCCCTCATCTTTCAAGATTTTAACCGATCAACGTACGCTCTAATTTAGCAAGCTTGTTGCTAATACTGCTGTCGAAGATTCGGTTTCCGATCTGAAGGCGAATGCCTCCGATCAATTTTGGTTCAATAATTGTTTGAATCTGAAGCGACTGTTTGCCAACTTTGTGAGCAAATGCGCTTGAAATTGCTGTTTCTTCCTGTTCAGTTAGTGGACGGATTGCATAGACTGTCGCTTCCGCAACACCGGATGCATCGTTTGCTAACTGGTGGAAGTCTTCGAGGACGTTGCTAAGTTCGTCCATACGATCTGCATCAAGCATCACGTATAGTGCATTGAGTAATAACTCTTGTGCACCTGGCAGGATGTTAGCAATCAATTCCCGTTTTTTGATCAATGACAGTTGTGGTAAGCTCATAAGTTCCCCGAAGCCATTGTTGTCGTTAAGCGCTGCTTGGAGCTCTCGAACGTCAGTATGAACTGCGAGTAATACGCCTTGTTCCTGAGCTGCTTTGAACAGCCCAGTAGCATAACGTTCCGCTACGATAGAACGGCTCATCGGCCTTCCCCTGCCTTCACAATCGTTTCTTCGATCAATGCGCGGTTATCCTCCTCGGATACTTCTTTGCCGAGTACTTTAGACGCTGCCATGATAGAAAGAGAAACGAATTCTTCGCGGACAGCCGCGATTGCTTTTTCTTTCTCTGTTGCGATTTCAAGCGCTGCGTTGTCTTTCATACGACCCACTTCTGCGCGTGTCGTTTGAATGAGTTCCTCACGCTGTGCTTCGCCTTGCTTTTTCGCGTTTTCAACGATTGACTGCGCGTTTGCGTGTGCTTCTTTTAAAAGAGCGCGTTGCTCTTCCAACAATTTTTGTGAGTCTAGACGGCTTTGTTCTGCCGCTTCGATTTCGTTTGCAATCATTTCAGCACGCTGATCCATGATCCCCATCAATGGGCCCCATGCGAATTTCTTCAAAAGAAGCATGAGAAGTGTGAAGAATACTACTGTTGCAATGATATCACCTAAGTTCAGCCGTTGGTTCAGGCTGGATAAGAATCCTGAGTCAGCATTGCTTGACAAAAGGACGAAGGTATCCAAAAACACGATTGTTTCACTCCCTTCAAAAACTTACGTTTGTTGCACAAACGTTTTGGTTAGAATGATTGGTTCCGAACGCAAGTTGCGCTCGATATCCGCTGACATAAACGAATGGCGAAGGATAAATCTTTTTCCATTCTTCGCCATTGTTTAACGTTCTTATAAAGTGGTTAGATAATAGAAGGAGTCATACAGGCTGGCAAGACCGCGTGGCAGCCCAGGCCCTATCCGTTTCATTAACTACCTGAATTAAATCTGTGTAAATTACTTGTTCATAACGATGAAAGCGATAACTGTAGCGATGATTGGCAAAGCCTCAACCAATGCAACACCGATGAACATTGTTGTTTGAAGAACGCCACGTGCTTCTGGTTGGCGAGCAATCCCCTCAACTGTCTTTGAAACGATTAAACCGTTACCGATACCAGCGCCGAGTGCGCCAAGACCAACTGCGATAGCTGCTGCTAATAGACCTAATGAACCTGTCATAGTGTTATTTCCTCCTAGTATTGTTTGGTTTGGTAGTGCGTGTTCCCGCATGCGGGATTTATGTTTAGTGGTCCGTCGACACTTTGTGCGACATATAAACCATCGTCAACATAACGAAAATGAATGCCTGGATTGCCCCGATGAATACCGAGAACCCTTGCCAAGCGAGTGCAGGAACGATTGCTCCGATGAATCCACCAAAGCTGCCCACTGCGAGCGATGCGAGAAGTCCAATCAGGATCTCCCCCGCAAAGATGTTACCGTAAAGACGTAGACCGAGTGTCAACGTATTTGCAAATTCTTCAATGATCTTGAGCGGTGCCAGGAAAGGCATTGGTTGAGCATACGTTTTGAAGTATCCTTTCACACCAAGCATCTTTACCCCATAGAAGTGCGTCAAGATAATAACAGTTGCCGCCAACGTCATCGCAATGACTGGATCGGCTGTCGGTGATTTCCACCAAAGTGCTCCATCCCATTTGATTGAGAATGGTAGACCAAGCATATTGGCAACAAACACGAACATAATAAGCGTGATGCCGAGTACGTGGAAACGGCCGCCTGTTTTCCAGTCCATGTTGTTTTTAATGATTCCCTTCACGAAGTCCATGATCCATTCCATGAAGTTCTGCATGCCTGTAGGTTTCATCTGCATTCTCCGTGTTGAAAGAACTGCAATGATGAAAACGATGAGACACGTGACGAAGAGCATCATTATGTTAGCCGGGTTGAAGCTTATACCGAAGAGGACAAGTTCCGGATTTGCATGTTCCACGTTTCGTTCACCTCCCTTTTGTGATCAGTTTAAGATTGATGCTTCACATGATAAAATATCCTATCGACCAACAATAGGGCATATGGAATCATCAAACCAATCACAGTACTGATCAGATTGAAGTTTTCTGGCATCGACATCGCGATGGCGGCCGCAGCCACTCCGGAAGCGAAACGCAATCCCGAACCGAGCGAAACCTTTTTGCCCTGATCCAGTTTCTTGTCGAATTGTTCCATTCTACGGATAAGTATCCAGAAATTATACAATCCGAAGATTAATCCTAGCAAAAGACCAGCAAAAATCTCCTTCGCTCCCGTAAAGGCCCAGCCTAATATCAGCAATGCGAGCAAAAAAAATAGAGCTCTCTTTTGCCTTGCGAAAATTTCCTGCATTGTCTGCATGGTAGGTGAGTCTCCTATTACGATAAGTTTAGTTAGAAACTGAAGCGTTCGACTTTCGTTTTACAAGTCGAACAACGAGCGGGTTCGCAGGTTGGTACGCATTGGCTTGTCCGAGATGTACGGCAACCACTTACTGATCAGATGTCTCGGGTAGACCGGGACTAAGAATGGTAAGAAAAGTGCCGCCTGCTTGGCATTCACCAGGACACGTTGTCCAACGTATCGCACAGATGCCCATATTTCCTAAGTGCGATAGGCTACGAGTGATGATAGAACTTAGCCAAAAAAATCAAGCGGTTTCAGCTGATTTATCTATGTATAAACCCTATCATTATTACCCTCTGTAAGCATACAATAGCGATATTTTGATGTCAATTGATTCCCGTGAAATTCTTCACAAACTAAAGGCACTGTCAAACAATCGTCACACTTTCATAGTAAATCGTTGTATTTCTGAAAATTAGGGAATTCCCTTAGTAGTTTCCTTTAAAAAGAGACTGGCTCACGGGTTTATTTCTGAATCAGATAGCCGTTTTCCTTAGGTATTGAATATGCATTTCCCTATAAGAAATCAATCGGTTGACCTATCCATTAGTAAATCCCCCCAATTTTATAGCAAGACTCTTATCAGTAAAGATCAGCTAAAAGACTTTGTTTTTAGTGCTAACTCTATAGAGTGTGGCAGTTAGGTAGAATTTTTATACTCGGTCAATCAAATAAAGCAGAGGCGTGTATGCCTCTGCTCTTCATGTGATCTATTTCGATTAGTTGTTTTGTTCGTTCAGATATTTCTTCAAAGCTTCTACGATTCGTTCAGATGCATGTCCGTCTCCATAAGGATTGGACGCTTTTGCCATGGACTCGTATGCAGTTTGATCAGACAGAAGTTCGTCTGCCAGGTTGAAGATTGTATCTTCGTCGGTTCCTGCTAATTTGAGTGTTCCTGCGTCGATCCCTTCTGGGCGTTCTGTTGTATCACGAAGGACGATGACAGGTTTGCCGAGAGAAGGGGCTTCTTCTTGGATGCCGCCTGAATCGGTTAGGATAATGTGTGAACGAGCTGCAAAGTTATGGAAATCCACAACTTCAAGTGGTTCAATCAAATGAATCCGATCGTTATTCCCTAGCAATTCATCCGCAACTTCACGCACCGCTGGGTTCATGTGAACTGGATAGATTACTTGAATGTCATCGTGTTTTTCGAGTAGGCGATTAATGGCGCGGAACATGTTGCGCATTGGGTCACCTAAGTTTTCACGACGGTGAGCTGTTAGCAAGACAAGTCGATCATCACCGAGCTTCTCAAAAATCGGATGCGTATACGTGTCATCGACAGTTGTGTGCAACGCGTCGATTGCTGTATTCCCTGTGATGTAGATTCGGTCTTCCGGCTTCCCTTCGTTAATAAGGTTCTGAGCCGATTTCTCCGTTGGTGAGAAATGAAGGTCTGCAAGGACGCCCGTCAGCTGACGGTTCATCTCTTCCGGATATGGAGAGTACTTATCCCATGTACGAAGACCAGCTTCGACGTGTCCGACTGCAATTTTGTTATAAAATGCCGCGAGACTGCCAACGAATGTTGTTGCTGTGTCACCGTGTACAAGTACGATATCCGGATGTGCTTCTTTCATAATCCCATCAAGCCCTTCGAGTCCACGTGTTGCGACGTCGATAAGAGTTTGACGATCTTTCATAATGTTAAGATCAAAATCGGGTTTGATGCCGAATGTTTTCAGCACTTGGTCCAACATTTCACGGTGCTGCGCAGTTACAGTTACGATCGATTCAATCTCTTCTTCATGCTTCTGCAATTCGAGAACGAGTGGAGCCATTTTAATAGCTTCCGGACGCGTTCCGAAGATCGTCATTACTTTCCATTTGCGTTTCAAAGTGTTCACGCCTTCCCCAATTATTTGGTTCCGAACAAACGGTCCCCAGCGTCGCCAAGTCCTGGTACGATGTAACCATGATCGTTGAGTTTTTCATCAAGTGCTGCGATGTAAACGTCCACGTCAGGGTGTGCATCTGTAAATACTTTTACGCCTTCAGGAGCCGCAATGAGACACATGAATTTAATGTGCTTGGCTCCACGTTTTTTCAATGAGTTGACAGCTTCTACTGCTGTTCCCCCTGTAGCAAGCATCGGGTCAACGACAATCAATTCACGTTCCGATACGTCAGACGGCAACTTCACGAAATACTCGTGTGGTTGAAGAGTTTCCGGATCGCGGAATAATCCGACGTGACCAACTCTTGCTGCTGGGATTAGTTTTAGAATTCCATCTACCATACCAATACCTGCACGTAAAATCGGTACGATTCCGAGTTTCTTCCCTGCAAGTACGTTCGATTTCGCCATGCAAACCGGCGTTTCAACGTCTACTTCCTGGAGGGGTAGTTCTCGTGTGATTTCAAAAGCCATCAATGTTGCAACTTCGTCTACGAGTTCGCGGAATTCTTTTGTTCCTGTGTTTACGTCGCGGATGAATGTAAGTTTGTGCTGTATGAGCGGGTGATCGAATACGTGTACTTTAGCCATTAAAATCGCTCCTTTTACTTTGTCCAATACAGTATAACAGAATGATGACGTGAACGGTTGTCTAGCGTGAAGTTTGGAATTTCCGGAACATTTACACGGTTATATCGTGCCGATTCCGCGTTGTAAATCACATGGTTCGGATTGTACGACACTCGTCATTGATTCTCGATCACGTAGTGCACTTTACCAATCAAATCTTTGCATTTCTTCTTCACCTAGGAGAATTTCTCGATAACGAGACACAATTCAACCGCGTTAAGGGAGTTATTGGTAGAGCTTCGCTTATGAGCTACCTCGGTGGCATATGTGAATCGGCAATATGACGGCGGATATCGGCAGTTTCTCGAGGTGAATCGGCACCTCCAGAGTAAGAATCGGCACTATCTCTTGAAGAATCGGCAACACGGAAGAATTAATCGGCATCGAGACACAATTCAACCGCGTTAAGGGAGTTATTGGTAGCGCTTCGCTTATGAGCTACCTCGGTGGCATATGTGAATCGGCAATATGACGGCGGATATCGGCAGTTTCTCGAGGTGA
>NZ_JBPFDS010000002.1:153656-222925 GCF_059415065.1 Sporosarcina sp. SAFN-010
CAACATGGAAGAATTAATCGGCATCGAGACACAATTCAACAAGAATAAGGGCGTTATTGGTAGCGCGTCGCTTATTTTAGGATGGGCTACCTCGGTGGCATATCTGAATCGGCAATATGACGGCGGATATCGGCAGTTTCGCGAGGTGAATCGGCACTTCCGGAGTAAGAATCGGCACTATCTCTTGAAGTATCGGCAACATGGAAGAATTAATCGGCATCGAGACACAATTCAACAAGAATAAGGGCGTTATTGGTAGCGCGTCGCTTATTTCTAGTGAACATACCCGAATTTCGCCCGTAAAAAAACCGCCATCTTAAGGATGGCGGCTCTGTATGCATTTATGCATATAGCGCGTGCTGATCTGTTAGTGCTTTGACGCGTTGTTTTGCTTCTTCTTTCACAGCATCGTCTTCGTGGTTCTTCAAGAGTTTCGCGATGATCGCTCCGACTTCTTTCATGTCGTCTTCTTTGAAACCGCGTGATGTCACTGCTGGTGTACCGATACGGATACCTGAAGTAACAAATGGGCTTTCTTTATCAAATGGAACCGTGTTTTTGTTGACGGTGATTCCGCATTCATCCAACACATGCTCTGCAACTTTTCCTGTTAAGCCAAGGCTCGTCAAGTTCAATAGAAGCAAGTGGTTGTCCGTACCGCCAGAAACGATGCCGATCCCTTCAGCAACAAGTGTTTCGCCTAGAGCTACCGCATTCTTTTTTACTTGCTGAATGTACGTTTTGAAATCAGATCGTAATGCTTCGCCAAATGCCACTGCTTTTGCTGAAATTACGTGCATCAATGGACCACCTTGAACGCCTGGGAAAATTGTTTTATCGATTTTCTTGCCGTATTGCTCAGCAAATTCTTCGTTGATCAAAATGAGTCCACCACGTGGTCCGCGCAATGTTTTGTGCGTTGTAGACGTAACGAAATGCGCGTGCGGTACTGGGCTGTTGTGTTCGCCGACTGCAACAAGTCCTGCGATGTGCGCCATGTCCACCATTAAGAAAGCACCGACTTCATCAGCAATTTCACGGAATTTCTTGAAATCGATTTCGCGTGGGTATGCACTTGCGCCCGCTACGATCATCTTCGGCTTGTGTTCAAGCGCTTTTTGACGAACGTCTTCGTAGTCGATACGCTCGTCCTGCTCACTTACACCGTACTCAACAAAGTTGTACAGCTTTCCAGAGAAGTTTACTGGACTTCCGTGTGTCAAGTGACCACCGTGTGAGAGGTTCATCCCAAGAACGACGTCGCCTGGCTCGAGTACTGTGAAGTAGACTGCCATGTTTGCCTGTGCTCCTGAGTGCGCTTGAACGTTTGCATAGGCTGCACCGAATAACTCTTTAACGCGGTCGCGGGCGATGTTTTCAACAACATCGACGTGTTCGCAGCCGCCATAATAGCGCTTGCCCGGATAGCCTTCTGCGTATTTGTTCGTCAAGTAGGAACCTTGTGCTTCCATGACCGCTTCAGAGACAAAGTTTTCTGATGCAATCAATTCGATATTAGCGTTCTGTCGATTCTTTTCTGCCATTATTGCTTCAAAAACAGCACTATCTTCGCGTTTCACATTGCTCAAATCCATGTTCATTTCCCCTTTAGCGTCTATTAGTCTTACTACCCTCAAAGCTTGATGGCATTGAGTTATTCGTACTGCGCTCGAACTCCTCCGATGAGTTTCGGACGAGTAGTTGCACAGGTAACGACAGCTTCACCAACCTGTTTAACGGATGTGCGAATCGGGACTGCAACCGGTTTCAATTGCATACCAATCAGAGTTTGTCCAATGTCGATCCCGGCGTTTGCACGGACAGATTCAACGACGACCGCATCATCTAAATGCTCAAACGCATAAGCGGACATTGAACCGCCTGCAGTCCGAACGGGCACGACAGAAACAGGTTCAAGTGCAAACTTTTCCGCTGTTTTCCGATCGATTGTGAGAGCACGGTTAATGTGCTCGCACCCTTGGAAAGCGAGATGCAGCCGATGAGTTGCAGCAAATTGTGAAAGAGGTCCATAAAGCGCTTCCGCTACGTCGAGCGCCCCGGCTGTACCAATTCGTTTGCCTGCCACTTCAGAAGTGGAACAGCCTATGACAAAAAGGGAACCCGGTACTGGCGGAGCAATTTCCGCAAATTCTGCGAGTGTTTGTTCCAGCTGCAATCTCCATAAGATATACGCGTCCATGACATCCCCCAATTTCTTAGTTGTTTTCAAGATTCATCAATTTCTCGATTCGTCGTTCGTGTCGACCACCTTCAAATGGTGTTTCTAACCATGTTTGAACGATTTCGCGGGCAAGTCCCGGACCGATAACGCGTTCTCCCATCGCTAATACATTTGAATCATTATGACCTCTAGTTGCTTTAGCGCTGAACACGTCGTGAACGAGTGCGCAACGGATTCCATTTACTTTATTGGCCGCTATTGACATGCCGATACCGGTACCACAGATGAGGATACCTTTATCGAATTCACCGGATGCGACGCCTTTAGTTACGGGTGCTGCGTAATCTGGATAGTCAACGGACTGGCCAGATTCCGGACCGAAGTCTTCGAAGTCAATGTTTAGTTCTGTCAGTAGTTGTTTAATTTCATGGCGTAAGTTGTTGCCGCCATGATCGGAAGAAATCGCGAGTTTCATATGCGTCCCTCTTTTCATAATATACTTACAACTAATTCTATCATTGTTCCTAAAAAAAACACAGTGCGAAGTAATATGAGAGATTCTTCTGGTTTTCGGATTAATTAGGAATATGATTTCCCAGACTAGACGGACTTTTTTCCACAGAAAAAGCCGGCGCATGGCCGACTTTGTTATTGAGAAGTATCGAATTGGCGAATGACACCATAGAGGGCTTCGGATTGCCCTTTTAGTTCACTAGCTAGGACGCTTGTTTGTTCAATTGAATGCGCTTGTTCTTCGGTTGCCGCTTGGACTTCTTCAGCGCCTGCTGAAGTCTCTTCTGCAATCGCCGCAACTTCTTGCGACTGATGAGCCGTTTGTTCAATTTTGCTAAGCTGGTGTTCCACAAGCTCTGTAATTCCAGTGATAGAACCTGCCATATCAGTAACAGTTGTTGCCATCGCAATAATACTTTTGTTTGTTTCGTCTGCTCGTCCAGCTTCTTGAGAAGCTGTTTTTACTTGCGCTTCCATTTCTTTCACGACTTTCGTGACATCGGATTGTATTGTACTTACTAGACCGCCGATCATTTGAACGGATTTTGCACTTTCATCCGCAAGGACACGGACTTCTTCTGCAACGACTGCGAAGCCTTTTCCATGTTCTCCTGCACGCGCCGCTTCAATGGAAGCATTCAGCGCCAGCAAATTTGTCTGATCTGCGATGTTGCCGACGAGTTGAACGATTTCGCCAATCTTTTGTGCATTTCTATCGAGATCACGGATTGTTAAAAGAGAGTCTTCGCTTTGTGTGGACATTTCGCGGATTCCACCTACAAGTGTCCTGTACGCATCGGTTGTCCGCTTCAATTCAGCAAGCATGTCGTTCGATTGCTTGGACGATTGATCGGCACGAGTATTCACATCTGAAGCGAGTGCGCGAATGTCTTCCATCGCTTCAGCCGTCTCTTGGATCGCAATCGCTGACGCTTCCGCACCCGAAGAGATCTCAATAATAGTCGAAGCAATCGCATCTGCCTGATTAGAAGCAGATCCTGTTTCATTGTGTAAAATTTCTACGGAGCGCGACGTTTTTTCAAAGTTAGTTTCAATCTGCCCAACAATTCCTCGTAAGTTGACAACAACTTGTTGGAACGCTTCTGCAACGGAACGGATTTCATCAGACGAGTTCGGCAATTCTATGTCAGTACCGATTTTTCCATCAGCAATCCGCATCGCTTCCTGTTCAAGCCGTTGGAGAGGCTTCGTTAAGATTGTACTGAAAAGGGCTGCGAGTACAGCAGACCAAAAAATCCCCATTCCATATGTCATAATTCCGAACCAGGTCGGATTTGCATTCGGGAAAAATTGAGGTTGTAAGATGTTAATGAACACTGCACTTGTTGAATACGTCACAATCGCAAGAATCGTCACGAATATGACGAGTTTCCATTTCAATCCGAACTTTTTTTTCGTCTCTGTCATCACTGTTTCCCCATTAACTTGCGCGCTAGCACATCAATCTGATCGGACAATTCTTCAAACGTCTGTTGATAAACTCCGAGATTCCCGCCATAAGGATCCTGAACATCGTATTGGGCGGCTCCTACATACTCTTTCAATGTAAATATCTTGTCAGAACCGTTACCAAAGGCATATCGAAGCGTTTCTCGGTGGGATACCGTCATTGTAAGAATGAGATCTGCCCACTCCAAGTCCTGTTCTGTAAAACGTCGTGAGGTCGGCGTTACCGGCATTCCATTTTCCTCTAGTAGTAATCGGGAATGATTGGAAATGAAGGCACCATCTGTTGCATAAACACCCGCTGAACGAACCGAAACCCCTTCTAGTTGCTTCGATTTCAATATTCCTTCCGCTAGCGGACTTCTACATGTATTTCCTGTGCAAATAAAGCAAATATTCATCATAATCACCTGTCTTCATCATAACCGATTTATCCCAAAACTGAAACAGTTTTTTTAAGAAATCCATGACAATATCCCCATACCTATTAAGATAAGTCCGGCAATTTTTCGTAAAGTTGCTCTATAACGCGGCTTAATTGTTAAATTCGCACGCAACGCAAAGTAGGAAAGAACTAGCGACATTACCCCCGTTGAGACGATGAAAAGCCATTTATTTAAATGCATTAATCCAAAAGACATGCTTATAGAAAATCCATCCAAACTAACCGCAACGGCAATCAGAAGAGGACCCGCTACTTTGGATGCATTCGGATCTTCTTCTTGCAGTATCATATGTAATCCAATTAACCCCAGTAATACACTTGAGAGAATTCCGCTCCATTCCGAAAACAGTTGAGCAGAAAGTTCCCCTGCCATAAATCCAAGTAGAGGGAACACAACATTCAAGAACGCCGTCCACAGAGCAATTAACCATTTTCTTTTTCGAACGTGCAGCAATGTGTAGATGACGAGGATATCGATTGTTGTCACGCCAGCTGCAATGATTTCTACCAATAGAAGAACCTCCCCTAAGTTTACGCCAGTCCATCTTATGCGGCGCCAAGGGAGGCCATTCATGAATGTTATTTAAATTGTTTTTGGTAAACTTATTGTGAATCCAACTTTACAATCGAAAACTGTTTCCCGTCTGCAGCCTTTTTCAGCCGATTCATGACAGCTAGACCCATTCCTTTAGAAGGGACTTCCACCGCCAATATCACATCTGCTTCAGTTTCATCGCAATTACGAAGAGCATCATAAAGATTTGCTGCCAGTTGACGAGGATCTGCGTGAGCACCAGTCGCAAAATACCAAGATGGCTTGTCCGTTTTCAATTCATCAGGTCCGATGACCGCAACTTTTTTACCTTCATTCATCAAAGCCTGCACAGCTTGTTCAATCTGTTTTTCATTCGGTTCAATTAACCAAACTGGTGCGTCTGGAGAATAGTGCATGTATTTCATGCCTGGAGCACGTGGTGCTTCCGCTTCTTCTGCATGTATTTCTGATCGAACAGGTCCAATGATCGACTCTATCATTTCGACAGTGACCCCGCCAGGACGCAAAATAGCAGGTGGCGCTACTGTCATATCAATGACCGTCGACTCCACCCCAACACCTGTTGCACCACCATCTAAGATGAATGGAATTCTTCCATCTAAGTCACGCGCGACATGGCTCGCTTTCGTCGGACTCGGTTTTCCACTTCGATTCGCACTCGGTGCTGCAAGGGGACCACCAAGTAGTCGCAGTAATTTCAGTGCAACAGGATGATCCGGCATACGCAGTCCAACTGTCCCTCTTCCAACCGTGACACTTTCCGCAATGACACCTGGCTTTTCATTGAAAATCAACGTTAACGGACCTGGCCAAAATGCTTCCATCAACCGGAGCGCACTTTCAGGGATTTCTGCCGCATACTCGTTCACTTCTTCTTTAGTTCCTATATGTACGATCAGTGGATTGTCAGACGGACGACCTTTTGCTTCAAAGATCCGTTTTGTTGCATCCGGATCAGTTGCGAGTGCTCCAAGTCCATACACGGTTTCTGTTGGAAACGCTACAAGACCTCCATTCCGCAAACAATCCACAGTTTGTTGATAACTATCAACGTTATCAACACCCTTATCCACTTTCAACGTTCGAGTGTTCATAAATTCATCCTCCTTTTCAACGCTTCTAGCAAAGTTATCCACAATCACCCGTGGATATCCTTATTCGAACCAAGAAGTTATCCACTCCCATACGAAGAATTTCACTTCTTCTTCTTTCTCTGCAGCCTCTACCGTCTCTTCTTCCGGGTAACACACTTTCGGAAAAATAGAACACCACCAGTTCGCTCCCCGGCCACTTCCAATCGTCAATACGTATGCTTCATAAACATCTTGTGGATAAATTTCAAAGCCCACTCGCTTTGCAGGAAATAGTGCATTTTTTCGTTCAAGAGTAACGACACGATCCGGTGAATGCAAGTTTGCTGCAGCAAGCATTTCTGCTTCAAGCTCTTCTAGTTCGCTTAGCAACTCTTCTTCAGTAGTCGTTCGGGCAATCGCACCTGCGATCATTGGCTCAATCGCTTGTTGAATACGCACTTTGATTGCTTGATCTGCAGGAGCATCCGAGTGTGCTAGAATACGATAGCGAATCGGTTCCTCACTTGTGTGCTCTTGAAAGAGTGTAAGAATCGCTTGAAGCATAACGAGTATTAAAATGAATTCTATGAGAGCAATTACTCTTTTTCGCCATTTATAGTTCGGTTCAGTTGTAAAAATCGGTTGTTGTGCAAACTGTGGATAATCTGGTAACATGTCATCCCCTCCTGACCTCATTGTGGACAGGTTCAGAAGAGTTTATTCACCGAATCTCACAAAATATCATTCGATCTTTCCCATTCATGTCTTGGACGAGTTCAATCTCACCTTTTGGAAAAGCATTTTGAAAGAGTTGTTTCACAGATTCCCCTTGCAGATAGCCTATTTCCAAGCCTATCAATCCCGGTTTCTTCATGATTGAGGGAAGTGTTTCCGCAAGCTTTCGATAGAGTACGAGACCATTTTCATCTGCAAAAAGTGCGTTGTGGGGTTCGTGATCCAGCACTGTGGAAGACATGGAAGACGCTTCGTCCAATCCAATATAAGGCGGGTTGGATAAAACAACATCCCACTTGTCGTTTGCTAACGGCTGTGCTAAATCCCCTTGCAAAAAAGTGACTTTTGCATGGTTCCGTTCAGCATTTCTTCGTGCAACAGTAAGTGCTGCTTCGCTAATATCGGTTGCAGTCACGTGTGCATTGGAATATTCCAGCTGGAATGTCACCGCAATTGCACCGCTTCCTGTCCCGATATCCGCAACTTGAATCGGGTTATTTCCGAATAACTTGGCGGAACGATGCAAAGCACCTTGAACGAGTTCTTCGGTTTCCTGTCTAGGGATCAGTACGTCTTTTGAAACAATGAACGCTCTGCCGTAAAACCATTCTTCCCCAATGATGTGCTGAATCGGTTTGCCAGTTAACAGCTCCGCTGAAAGTTCATCGAATTGAAGTGACTGATGCTCGCTTAGCGTTTCGCGCAAGTCCGCAAGCAGCGACGCACGCGATTTTTGCGTCACGTGCTCAAGCAGTAAAAATGCTGCGTTGACGTCGAGTTGTTTATCAGCAAGCTGTGCCTCTAAAGCTTTTAGTGCCTGATGGATTGTATTAGTCATTGGCTTCCAAACTTTCTAACCTGCGTGCCTGATCTTCCAACGTGAGCGCATCGATCAATTCATCCATTTTCCCTTCAATGATTTGATCCAACTTTTGAATGGTGAATCCGATCCGGTGATCTGTAACTCGGTTTTGCGGGAAGTTGTACGTGCGAATCCGTTCAGAGCGATCTCCTGTACCGACTGCAGATTTCCGTTTTTCATCGTATTCTGCTTGTGCTTCGGACTGGAATTTATCATACACACGGGCACGCAAGACTTTCATCGCTTTCTCTTTGTTTTTGATTTGTGATTTTTCGTCCTGAATCGAAACTGTAATGCCTGTCGGCAAGTGTGTTAGCCGTACCGCAGACATCGTCGTGTTGACGGATTGACCGCCCGGACCTGATGATGCGAATGTATCGGTTCTGATGTCTTTGTCGTGCAGTTCAATCTCAACTTCTTCCGCTTCAGGTAAAACCGCGACTGTTGCGGTAGATGTATGGATACGCCCCCCAGATTCCGTTTCCGGTACGCGCTGAACGCGGTGAGCGCCATTTTCAAATTTCAGTTTGGAGAATGCCCCATTTCCACTGACCATGAAAATGATTTCCTTGAAACCACCCAGTTCGGTCGACGCAGAGTCCATCACGTCAATTTTCCAGTGATTTAATTCCGCGAATCGGCTATACATGCGGTAAAGTTTTGCAGCAAATAATGCAGCTTCATCCCCGCCTGCAGCACCGCGGATTTCCATAATTACGTTTTTGCTGTCGTTCGGGTCTTTCGGTACTAGCAATATTTTAAGACGGTCTTCCAGCGCTTCAATCGTTGCCGAAAGCTCTGTGAGTTCAGCTTTAATTAACTCTTCCATCTCAGCATCTGTTGATTCTTCGAGCATTTCTTTCGCATCACGTTTTGCTTCTGTTGCTTGTTTATATTCCCGATAAGCATCCACGGTTTCCTGCAGATCTGATTGTTCCTTGGAATACGTACGGAGTTTGTTTAAGTCACTGACGACGTCAGGATCACTCAGCAATTCGTTCAGCTTATCGTACCGGTCTTCAACCGCTTGGAGTCTGTCATACATAATCGATTCACCTCTAATTAGTTTGGTCTTAGTGTTATTGTACGGTATTGGGGCGTGCAAATATACAGTGCACATATCGCAAGCTGATTGTGTGGATAGATTTTTGTCGGATAAAGTAAGGAAGAGACAATCTGCTAGGCAGCTTGTCTCTTCAACGTGTTGTTATTTAGCGGTTGGTTGGATGGAAATCCCTTTTGGTACATCGTGGTGCATGCGACATCTTGGTTCGTATGCTTCCGACGCCCCAACTAAGATAATAGGGTCATCAAATCCTGCGGGTTTCCCGTTGATGAGGCGTTGGGTTCTACTTGAAGGTGAACCACAAATTGTGCAGACCGCTTGTAGTTTCGTGACGATTTCCGCAATCGCCATCAGTTTCGGCATCGGGCCGAATGGTTCTCCGCGGAAGTCTTGATCGAGACCCGCGACGATTACTCGAAACCCGTGATTTGCGAGTTCCATAACGGTATCGACAATTCCATCATCAAAAAATTGTGCTTCATCTATAGCAATGACGTCACAATCGTCTGTTACTTGCGCAACAATGTCAGCAGAACAGGCAACTGGCATCGCAATGACGGTTGTCCCATTATGGCTGACGACCGCTTCTTCACTGTATCGGTTGTCGAGCTCCGGTTTGAAAACAGCGATTTTTTGTTTGGCAAATTGAGAGCGTCGGATTCGGCGAATCAGTTCTTCGGATTTCCCGGAGAACATACTTCCGCAGATGACTTCAGCCCATCCGCCTTGCATGGAAACGTACATGGTGAATCCCCTTTCGTCTACATGAAAAATAAGGATAAGTGCTCGTAAAACCAAAATTCCCGCCCGGCGCAAATGCACCGGACGGGAACTGGAAAGCCGTTCTTACTTGCCTTCTTCTTTGAGGCCATATTTCTTGTTGAAGCGGTCGACGCGGCCGTCCGCTGCAGCAAATTTCTGGCGTCCAGTGTAGAATGGGTGGCATTCTGAACAAACTTCTACTTTAATGTCTTCTTTGACAGAACCTGTTTCGAATGTGTTACCACATGAACATGAAACAGTTGATAGTTTGTAATCTGGGTGAATTCCTACTTTCATCGGTCTCTCTCCTCTCGCCCTGAACCATCTGGTACAGAGTTTTTATTCTGGTTGGCTTGCGCCTTCCCAGTAAAAGACAGATGCCTTACACGACCCGTGTATGTCAGTCGTATATGAATCATATGAGTTAATCTTATCAAATTGTGTAGATGTGTGCAAGGTTTTTGTTTGAGAAATTTGGTAGCTAGACGGAGTTAATTTGCACTTCAGACCGGTGCGGGCCAACTGGATGTAGGTCATGCAACCGTTGCGGCAGGACGCCGCGCACTTAGGTTGTTTCCTTTATCAATCCCCATCTTTCGTTACGATCAAGGGATATTGGTTTGCTCGACCTATTTCTTTAATTAAAGGATTCGCATCTGGTATTTCAATGGGGGTGTTGCTCGTTACGCTCGGCTTTTATTCGTTAAAGTCGCACTTTGCGCTTTCTTCCGCTTCAGGAGAAGCCTCGTTTAAGATAAAAATTACTACGCCCGAAAATGTTGCTCATAAATCTGGGAAAATGATCATAAAAACAGGATTCTGCTCATAAACGCGAGAAAGTGATCATAAATCCCGGATTCCGCTCATAACTCCAGAAAAGTGATCATAAACCCAAAATAATGCTCATAAATCTCGAATAACGCTCATAAGATTGTCGGCGGATGCTTGTATCGGCGAATTTCTCGCAAATTTCCGTGCTGCATAGATAAAAACAGGCAGCCATCTATCGGCTGCCTGTTCTTTTGTTATCATTTAGCAATCATCCAGCTCCGGCGGCTAGTCCCTCGGGGTCGTTTCGGTCTTAAAGTAAAGGCACAGTACGCCTTTTCTTTAAGACCTCCAACGCCTGTCGGGACTAACCAGCCGCCTCCGCTTTTGTTAGAGCAGCCCTTTTCCATTACGCTGGTTTTTCATGTCGCCGTTTAGTTTTTCGAAGAATTCAGCGTTGGATTTGGATTGTCGTAGTTTCTTTAGGAAACGCTCGGCGAAGTCTGGGGCGTCTGAGAATGTTTTTCGGATTGCCCATAGTTTTTCGAGTTGGCCCGCTGGGACGAGGAGTTCTTCTTTCCGGGTTCCTGAGCGACGGATGTCGATGGCCGGGAAGATTCTACGCTCGGCGAGTGTGCGATCCAAGTGCAGTTCCATGTTGCCGGTTCCTTTGAATTCCTCGTAGATGACTTCATCCATTCGTGACCCTGTATCGATGAGGGCTGTCGCGAGAATCGTCAAGCTACCCCCCTCTTCTAAATTACGCGCTGCACCGAAGAATCGTTTTGGTCGGTGGAATGCAGCTGGGTCGATACCTCCGGATAACGTGCGTCCACTTGGTGGGATGATAAGGTTATAGGCACGGGCAAGACGTGTGATGGAGTCCATGAGAATGACAACATCGCGTTTATGTTCGACGAGCCGCATCGCGCGCTCCAGTACCAATTCTGCCACTTTCACATGGTTTTCAGGGACTTCATCGAATGTGGAGCTGACGACATCCGCATCCACTGAACGCTCGATGTCCGTTACTTCTTCTGGACGTTCGTCAATGAGTAGGACGATGAGTTCTGTATCAGGATGGTTCGTAGTGATTGCATTTGCAATTTCTTTCAGCAACATCGTTTTACCCGCTTTTGGGGGTGCGACAATCAGGCCACGTTGTCCGAAACCGACTGGAGATACTAAGTCCATGATTCTTGTGGATAGATTACTTGAATCTGTTTCCAACTTAATATGACGCGTCGGATAGAGCGGTGTAAGCGCTGGAAAGTGGACGCGTTCTCTTGCGACTTCAGGGTTTTGACCGTTGACCGCTTCGACTTGCAGTAGACCGTAGTAGCGCTCGTTCTCTTTTGGTGGACGTACCTTCCCTGTGACCTTGTCCCCGTTCCGTAAGTCGAATCGACGGATCTGGGATGCGGAAATGTAGATATCTTCTGAACTCGAAGAGTAGTTGATCGGCCGTAAGAAGCCATATCCTTCAGATTGAATGATTTCTAGTACGCCTTCCATGAAGAAGAAGCCTTCTTGTTCAGCGCGTGATTTCAGTATGGAAAAGATGAGTTCTTTTTTAGTCAGTTTGCTGTAATAGCTAATTTTATATTCCTTGGCAAGTGCATAAAGCTCTTTGAGCGTCATGTTTTCCAAGTCAGCTAAGGTTATCATTGTCATTATTGGCACCACTCTTTTAAAGTTTAGGATTCATATGTTTTGGGGGTGCAGCGATTGCTGCTGGGGTACAAAAGAATTGCCCGGCTGAAGTGCCGGGCAATTTAGGGGTTACTTAGTCTTTCATCACAAGATGAGGTTTTTTGTCCATGCTATGACGTCCTTCAACAAAACGGATAGTACCAGACTTAGAGCGCATTACGAGTGAATGCGTTTTAGAGTGGCCACCTGTGAATTGTACGCCGCGAAGGAGCTCGCCATCTGTTACACCAGTTGCTGCAAAGATTGCGTCGTCCCCTTTTACGAGGTCGTCCATGTAAAGGACTTTGTCGACATCGATGCCCATTTTCACGCAACGCTCACGTTCAGCATCATTCATAGGAATGAGTTTACCTTGGATTTCTCCGCCAAGACATTTCAATCCTACTGCTGCAATAACGCCTTCAGGAGCTCCGCCAAGTCCGAAAAGAATGTCGACGCCTGTACCTTCGAATGCTGTGTTGATAGCACCCGCTACGTCTCCATCGTTAATGAGCTTGATGCGAGCACCCGCAGCACGGATTTCAGCGATGATGTCTGCATGACGTTCGCGATTTAAAACGGTTGCCGTAATTTCGTTCAATTTCTTGTTTTTCGCTTTTGCAACAGCATTCAAGTTGTCAGTAACTGACGCATTAATGTCAATTTTACCGACACACTCAGGGCCCACTGCAATTTTGTCCATATACATATCAGGGGCATTCAGGAGATTTCCTTTGTCCGCGATAGCGAGAACCGCAAGTGCGTTCCAACCGCCCGATGCTACGATGTTTGTCCCTTCAAGTGGATCGACTGCAACATCTACGAAAGGTCCAGTGCCTGTTCCAAGCTCTTCTCCAATGTATAACATTGGCGCTTCGTCCATTTCACCTTCACCAATCACAACGACACCTTGCATCGGAATTGTATCAAACACCGTGCGCATTGCTGTTGTTGCTGCGTCATCCGCTTCGTTTTTCAAACCTCGTCCCATCCAGTGCGATGCGGCAACTGCCGCCGCCTCTGTCACACGTACAAGTTCCATCGATAAACTGCGTTCCATCTCTAGAATTCCTCCCGTTTTCTGCTAGTTGCAGATTGTGTAACTGTCTCAATCGTTCGCTCTATTATAGCACACGTTTGAATGAGCACTAAACTGTTTTATAAATTACTCTGAGTGTCATCTTTATCAGGAACTTCCACTTTTTGAATGGATGCACCAAGACCATGCAGTTTTTCGATTAAACCACCATAGCCGCGTTCAATGTGTGAGATCCCTTGAATTTCAGTTTCACCTTCTGCAATCAGGCCCGCGATGACAAGCGAAGCACCTGCACGCAGATCACTCGCCTTCACTTTTGCAGCATGGAGCGGTGTTGGTCCATGAATAATTGCAGAACGTCCTTCGACCTTACTACTTGCGTTCATTCTACGAAGTTCATCAATCTGCTTAAACCGTGCTGAATAGATTGTATCCGTAAGCATGGAGGCTCCATCTGCTTGAGTGGATAATACGCAAAACGGTTGTTGCAAGTCCGTTGGAAATCCAGGGTAAACAAGCGTTTTCACATCAACCGCTTTGAGCGCCTTCGTTTTCGGGATGAAAATCTTTTCTTCATCTTCTTCCACAACAACGCCCATTTCACGGAGTTTCGCTGTAACTGCTTCCACGTGAAGTGGAATGACGTTCTCGATTGTGACACCATCTCCAGCAGCTGCCGCCATAATCATGAACGTCCCTGCTTCAATACGGTCCGGAATGATGGTATGACGTGTACCGCTTAAGCTCTCAACACCTTCGATTCTAATCACGTTCGTGCCTGCACCTTTAATGTTGGCACCCATGTTGGAAAGCAAGGTCGCAACGTCAATAATTTCGGGCTCTTTCGCCGCATTTTCAATGACGGTTTTCCCTTTCGCAAGAACTGCAGCGAGCATGATATTGATCGTCGCGCCAACGCTGACGATATCCAGGTAGATTTTTGCACCCTTCAACTCATCTGCACGCAAGTAGATAGCACCATGTTCGTTTGTGACTTTCGCTCCTAGTGCTTCAAATCCTTTAATATGCTGATCAATCGGGCGGGGTCCTAAATGACAACCACCAGGTAATCCAATAACCGCTTTTTTGAATTTCCCCAGCATCGCACCCATTAAGTAATACGAGGCACGTAACTTTTTCACGTTTCCATTCGGGAGCGGCATGGAAATCATTTCAGAAGGGTCGATTGTCATCGTTCCATCATGAAAATCTACGTTGCCTCCGATATCTTCGAGCAAGTTCTGTAACGTATGGACATCGGAAATTTCGGGCAGTCCTTCTATCGTAACTGGGGAATCCGCTAAAATGGACGCAGGAATCAATGCAACTGCACTGTTTTTCGCTCCGCTAACTTTAATGTTTCCCTTTAGAGGGGTGCCACCTTGTATTTTATATACTTCCATTTCAATCTCCTTTACACAATCACTTGTTGTCGCGGGCTTCCCAATCCTTCAAGAATTGTTCAATCCCTTTATCTGTCAGTGGATGGCTGAACAGTTGCTGTAATACTTTGAATGGCACGGTTGAAATATGAGCACCTGCAAGTGCCCCATTTGTAATTTGTTGCGGGCTACGGATCGATGCTGCAATAATTTCCGTGTCAATGTTGTGGATCGTAAAGATATCTGCAATTGTTTCGATCAACGCTAAACCATCTTGACCGATATCATCGAGTCTGCCGATGAACGGAGACACGTATGTAGCTCCGGCACGCGCTGCCATCAATGCTTGGTTTGCACTGAAAATAAGCGTTACATTCGTTTTAATGCCTTCAGCTGAAAATACCGCACACGCTTTTAAGCCTTCAGCAGTCATCGGCAATTTCACTGTGATATTTGGTGCGATAGCTGCAAGTTCACGACCTTCTTTAATCATTCCTTCAGCATCGAGTGCAATGACTTCAGCACTTACTGAACCTGGAACGAGTGCCGTGATTTCTTTTAAACGATCGTGGAATGAGATATTCTCTTTTGCTACGAGTGAAGGATTTGTTGTTACTCCAGACAAAATCCCCCAGCTGTGGGCTTCTTTAATTTCTTCAAAATTTGCTGTATCGATGAAAAATTTCATAGTCCGTGTCCTCCTTAAAATTGAAAAGGAGGAGATTCATCCGTTTACGGGATGTCTCCCCCTATAGGTTTTGTCTAAACGTTCACGCAAGAAACGCAGCGTACATTACGCTTTTTGCGAGCTGCCGAATTCACGCATTTTCCCAACGACTGTTGCTTGAATCGCTTCGCGCATTGGTGTAAGGAATTTACGCGGATCGTAAACTTCTGAATCAGCTGCAAGCACTTCGCGTACTTTCTTCGTTCCTTGAATCTGATTTTCTGTATTCACATTGATTTTTGAAGTTCCAAGTGAGATGGAACGTTGGATATCTTTTGTTGGAATTCCAGTTCCGCCATGTAGGACGAGTGGAATATCCGATTGGTTCGAAATTTCTTCCATTTCCTTGAATCCTAGATTCGGTTCGCCTTTATAAGGACCGTGTACAGATCCAAGTGCAGGCGCGAGACAATCGATGTTCGTTTCATCAACAAGACGTTTACACTCTGCAGGATCTGCATACATGACGCCTTCAGCAATTGTGTCGTCTTCCTGACCACCGACTAGACCTAGTTCTGCTTCAACGGAAACGTTTTTAGGATGTGCATATTCCACGACTTGCTTTGTAATCGCAATGTTTTCTTCGATAGGTTTTGCAGAAGCGTCAATCATGACTGATGTAAATCCAGCGTCAATTGCTTCCTTACACTTTTCAAGACTCGATCCATGATCTAGATGAATCGCAACCGGTACTGTGATTTTGTAGTCATGCATAAGACCTTTAACCATGTGAACGACTGTTGTGAAACCACCCATGTAACGTGCTGCACCTTCAGATACGCCTAGGATAACTGGCGAATTTTCAGATTGAGCCGCTTGCAGAATCGCTTGCGTGTATTCCAGGTTATTTAAGTTGAATTGCCCGATTGCATACCCTTCCCGCTTGCCTTTAATCATCATTTCTTTCATTGATACGAGTGCCATGTGCAGTTCCTCCTTCGAATATGGAAACGGATTGCGTTCGTTTTATTTTTTTGATGTATTCCACCTTCATCATATCAAAAAAACCGAACCACTTCCACTTAGGGAGCAGACTCTAGGTTTCTCGTAACAAATGATTAATGGTATGTCGTACTTGGTGGATGTCAAATGGTTTCGTGAAATAGTGGTCAGCCTGATGTTGCACTTCCGAATCAGAGGCTTCTATTACGTCGTATGCTGTCATCATGACAACTGGTAGGTTTGGTCTGTCACTTTTTACTTGTTTCAGGACTTCATCCCCATTCATTCCAGGCATTTTCATGTCTAATAGGATACAGTCCGGTTCGTCGTTCTCCACACGAAGTAACGCCTCTTTACCCGTTGCAGCAAGGACGGTTTCATAACCCTCTTTTTTGAAGACTTCATCGAGTAACAGACGAATACCAGCTTGGTCATCTACGATTAACAACTTTTTCAAACTGCCCACTCCTTTTAATATATAGTCACTACTTTAGTCTGAATTAAATTAGTTTGAATATTAATAGTAATTTGACAAAAAGGTAGTAATCCCTGCTTTTATCGCTAAATGATTTCTAATTCACTATACTACTACTTATGGAGGTGTAGTTATGAAAATGTTAACGACACAAATTGCAGGTCTCTTGCAACGGATTGCGTCGAACCATGAAGATGAAATCGAAGACACCGCCAGACTACTTGCACAGGCAGTTGTTGGCGATGGACGTGTGGTATTGGTAGGAACAAATGAATTGAATGGCATTGTGATCAACGCGATAGAAGGAGCTGAATCGTTTACTAACGCGACTCGGTTTTCTAGGGATCTTGAATTAGGTACTATGGATCGTGTTTGGCTGTTCACTCGGAGCTCGGCGGATATAGAGGCGCTTGAAATCGCAAGAGATTTAGCAAAAAAGAATGTCGCTTTTGCAGTTGTCGCATCAGAGAAACCAACTGAAGAAAATGAGCTATCGGAGCTTGCAGATATCTATATTTCAACAGGAATTTCCAAAGGCTTGTTGCCAAACGATGAAGGTGGACGCGTTGTAGAACCCCACTTACTTGCGTCGTTGTTTGTTTACGAAGCAGTGAAACTTTCTTTTGATGAAATGTTGATGGATCTTTAAGGGAGCTTTTTTAATATCAGGAGATTTCAACTCAGGGTTATGAGGTTTTCTGTTGTGCTTGAGCGGATTCGGCTTTGCTTGAGCGGATTTCCTATGTTCTTGAGCAGATTTGGCTTTGCTTGAGCGGTTTTCCTATTCGCTTGAGCAGATTCAGCTTTGCTTGAGCGGTTTTCCTATTCGCTTGAGCAGATTCGTTCCTTCCTGATTTTAATTCATGAAAAAATCCCCTATTCTGCATCACGCGGAATAGGGGGTTTGGTTTTCATTACTTTTGGTGAGCAAGTGCAGCTTCCACGAAGCTCTTGATAAGCGGTTGTGGAGCTGTTGGACGTGATACGAACTCTGGGTGGAACTGGCATCCAATGAAGAACGGATGACTTGGTACTTCGATAATTTCTACGAGGCGCTCGTCCGGGCTGATTCCTGAAATGACCATACCTGCGTCTTCAAACTGCTTTTGATAAGCGGTGTTGAATTCGTAACGATGACGATGACGCTCTTCAACGAGGTCCTTGCCATACGCTTCATATGCTTTTGAACCTTTTTTCACTTCACATGGATAGCTTCCTAGTCGCAATGTGCTTTCTTCTTCGCGACCGTTGCGGAAGTCCGGGTGCAATAAGAAGATTGGATCCTTCGTATGCGCATCGAATTCTACGGAATGTGCATGTCCAAGACCCATCACGTCACGTGCATATTCGACTGCCGAGAGTTGCATGCCAAGACCTGTTCCGAGGAACGGAAGATCATTTTTACGTGCATAAGCAATCGCATGGATCATTCCATCTACTCCGCGCTCACCGAAACCTGCTGGTACAAGCAAGCCGTCGACGTCTGATAGCAATTCTGCTACGTTTTCGGCAGTGACCTCTTCAGAATTAATCCACTTAATGTCAATGTCTGCATCAAATGCATACCCTGCATGGTACATCGCTTCTACGAGTGAAATGTACGCATCTTGCAATTCCACGTATTTTCCAACGAGTGCAACGCGAACCGTTTTCGAGAGGTTTTTCACGAGACTAACGAGTTTTTTCACTTCGTCCATTTCAGGTTGCTTCACATCTAAACCAAGGTAATCGACAACGATATCGTCCATCTTTTGTTCATGCAAACGAAGTGGCACTTCGTATAATGTTTCTGCATCTCTCGCTTCGATGACTTCTTCCGGCTTAATGTTACAGAACAACGAAATTTTATCTTTCATTTCCTGTGGGATTGGATACTCGCTTCGCAAGACGATCATATTCGGTTGGATACCTAGGCTACGTAGCTCTTTCACACTGTGCTGTGTAGGCTTTGTTTTCATTTCTCCCGCCGCTTTCAAATAAGGAACGAGTGTATTGTGGATGTACATAACATCGTTTTTGCCTAGGTCCGTTTTCATTTGACGGATTGCTTCAAGATACGGTAATGATTCGAAGTCACCGACGCTACCACCGATTTCTGTAATGACGACATCTGCATGCATTTCTTGTCCTGCGCGCTTGATGAGTGTTTTAATTTCGTTCGTAATGTGTGGAATAACTTGAACAGTCGCTCCGTTATACTCGCCATTACGCTCTTTTTGAAGAACAAGTGAATACACTTTCCCCATCGTGATATTAGAATATTGGTTTAGATCGATGTCGATAAAACGCTCATAGTGACCGATATCGAGATCCGTTTCTGCTCCGTCTTGTGTGACAAACACTTCGCCGTGCTGAAGTGGGCTCATCATTGTCGGATCAATGTTAATATATGGATCGAATTTCTGCATCGTCACTTGCAAGCCACGATTTTTAAGAAGTCTACCTAGTGATGCTGCATTTATGCCTTTTCCGAGTGAGGAAACGACACCGCCTGTAATGAATATATATTTCGTCATGAATAATTCCTCCAATGTGTGTAGTAGTCGGGAAAAGCTAATTTCTATACGGTGCAATAACGAAAAAACGCCCCTGCTGCAGTATTCTCTGCAGAAGGAGCGCTTAAACATCCGTTCGTTTGTCCTTTAAAAAGGAGCCCAATTAGATTGTATAGCGGATGACTTTAGAAGTCAAGGAATGATTATAATTCTTCTTCCTCGTCCTCTTCTTCCTCATCATCTTCGTCTTCTTCATCTAATTCGATGTCTTCATCAGGAATGATTTCAAGACCTTCGGCGGGATCTTCGACTTCGTCTTCGTCGGCATCTACGTCATCATCCTCGTCATCCACGTCTTTTTCATCGCCGAGTTCTTCATAGTCTTCTTCGAAGATTTCATCCTCGTCCAACTCATCCAAGTCTTCCAACTCATCGTCGTCATCTGAAGCTTTTTTCTTTTTCTTACGAGTCTTAACGACTGGTGCAGTTTCTTCTTCAATTTGGTCGACTGGGTACCACTCACGAAGTGCCCATCCGCCGTCATTCATAGCCATGAAACGACCGTCGATGTTGATGTCTGTGTAGAATTGGGGAAGGCGTTCTTCCATTTCTTTTTTGCTGACACCTGTAAGACTACGGATTTCATCCATTAGTTTTTGAAATGTAATAGGTTCGCGACGATCTTCAAAAATTGCAAATGTAATATCGATCATTGATTCCTCTTGTAGTTGTTCTTTTGTCATGTTTTTATAGTCCATGAGATGCACGCCCTTTCTGAAGCTTTTTTCATGTATTCGACTGGTGCTTTGTTACAGGGTTTTTCTATTCGTACGGAAACGCTTGAATTCTTTCCAGCTGATCACGAGTAAATATACGGCCGCGAGCAGGAAGGGAACTGCACCAAATCCTTCTCCGTAGAGGAGATAGGTTAGTACGATTAGAATGATTATGATAACAAGATGAAGTGCCATCTTCAACTTCCGCACCCCTTTTCGGCCATTCTTTATAGTATACTCGGGTTTTGGGTTTAAAATCCACTGAAATTCATTTTGTTTGTGAATAAATTCGGTTGGGCTAGTATGGACGGTGTTGATTTGCGTTCCAGGCGTACGCTTTCCGAGGGGCGAGCGGTGAGCCTCCTCGTTCGCTGTGCTTCCTGCGGGGTCTCCCCTAGCTCGCTGATCCCTTCGGAGTCGACGCCTTCCACTTAAATCAACGGAGTTTTGGGGCATATAGAAATTTCTTTCAAGCTGTTGATAAGCATAGGAACCCTTATAGCACTCAAATTTCACGTTAAGCGGATGGATAATAGAAAACGCTGCTAATTCCAATTCCGCAAATTACACACGAAAACGCACTAAATAGAGCGAGGGGATTTCCCCCGCTCTTTTTTAGTACGCATGTTACATATTACGACGGTATTGGCCGCCTACTTCGTATAGGGCGTTAGTGATTTGGCCGAGGCTTGCGACTTTTACGGTGTCCATGAGTGCCTCGAAGATATTGCCGCCTGAGATGGCGAGTTGTTTTAGGTCTGCGAGTGCCTGTTCTGCTTCGCTGCTGTGAGCGGATTGGAACGTGCGCAGGTTTTTGATTTGTGTTTCTTTTTCTTCTTGCGTTGCGCGTGCAAGTTCCATGCTATCGATGTCTTCTTCCGATGGCGGGTTCGGGTTCAAATACGTATTGACTCCGATGATTGGGAGCTCGCCTGAGTGTTTTTTCATCTCATATAACATAGATTCTTCTTGAATTTTGCCTCGTTGATACTGCGTTTCCATTGATCCGAGAACGCCGCCACGGTCGTTGAGTTTGTCGAATTCTTGAAGGACTGCTTCTTCGACAAGGTCCGTCAGTTCTTCTGCGATGAATGATCCTTGGAGTGGGTTTTCGTTTTTCGAAAGTCCGTGCTCTTTTGTGATAATCATTTGGATTGCCATAGCGCGACGAACGGATTCCTCCGTAGGTGTCGTGATGGCTTCGTCATACGCATTTGTGTGGAGAGAGTTACAGTTATCTTGCAATGCCATGAGTGCTTGCAATGTTGTACGAATATCATTAAAATCGATTTCTTGCGCGTGAAGCGAACGTCCTGATGTCTGGACATGATATTTCAGCTTTTGGCTACGGTCGTTAGCACCGTATTTCTCACGCATTGCAATTGCCCAGATGCGACGTGCAACGCGACCGATGACCGTGTACTCCGGATCGAGACCGTTCGAGAAGAAGAACGATAAGTTCGGTGCGAAGTCATCGATGTTCATCCCACGGCTCAAATAATATTCGACATACGTGAAGCCGTTTGCAAGTGTAAATGCAAGTTGTGAAATCGGATTTGCCCCGGCTTCTGCAATATGATAGCCCGATATGGACACAGAGTAATAATTACGTACTTTTTTGTTAATGAAATACTGCTGAATATCCCCCATCATTCGAAGAGCAAATTCTGTCGAGAAGATACATGTATTTTGCCCTTGATCTTCTTTTAGAATGTCGGCTTGCACCGTTCCACGAACGACTTTCAGCGTTGCTTCCCGAACTTCCGTGAATTCGGCCACAGATAAATTACGGCCAAGTTCTTCTTCCTGTTTCTTCACTTGCTGATCGATCGCAGTATTCATGAACATCGCTAGAATAATCGGTGCAGGACCGTTGATGGTCATCGAAACGGAAGTCGATGGCGCACATAGATCAAATCCAGCGTAGAGCTTTTTCATATCCTCAAGTGTACAAATGTTAACGCCAGATTCTCCTACTTTCCCGTAAATATCCGGGCGTTCGTCAGGATCTTCTCCGTAAAGTGTTACCGAGTCGAATGCTGTAGATAGACGTTTTGCATCATCGTCTTTCGACAAATAATGGAATCGGCGATTGGTACGTTCCGGTGTTCCTTCTCCCGCGAACTGACGTTTCGGATCTTCCCCTTCTCGCTTGAAAGGGAATACGCCTGCTGTATACGGATATGAGCCCGGTACGTTTTCTTTGTAAACCCAACGAATAATTTCGCCGTAGTCTTTGAACTTCGGCAACGCCACTTTAGGAATTTTCAATCCGGATAAACTCGTTGTCGTCAGCGCTGTCCGGAGTTCTTTATCTCGGATTTTCGTGACGAATTCGTCTTGTGCATACGATTCTTTCAACGTGTTCCAGTTATCCAAAATACGTCTAGATTCAGCAGTCATCTCGTTGCGCACATTGTCATGAAGCATTTCAAGAGATTTCACGAGTGCATCTTCAGGTGACTTTTCGCGCACTTCTGCGAGCGCTCCTTCGAGTTGATACATCCTCGTTGCAAGATGGGCTTGCTGTTCTGTGCGTTGATGGTAACCTCGGACAGTGTTAGCGATTTCACGTAAGTATTGCAGGCGGTCGTTCGGAATGATGACATTTTGTTTCTGTGTTTTCACGAATTCGGTGTAAGACGTCGTCCAGTCGCTTCCACATTTTTTATTCAGCGTATCAACGATTGCAGCGAATAACGTATTTGTCCCTTTGTCATTGAACTGGCTCGCGATTGTACCGTAGACAGGCATTGTTTCCAACGATTTATCAAATAAAAGGCGGCTACGTTGGTACTGCTTCTGAACTTGGCTCAATGCATCTTCTGAGCCTTTTCGTTCAAATTTGTTAATAGCGATCAAGTCTGCAAAATCGATCATGTCGATCTTCTCAAGTTGTGAAGGCGCACCGAATTCGCTCGTCATTACGTACATCGAAACGTCAGAGACTTCGTCGATTTCTGCGTCCCCTTGCCCGATACCGCTCGTTTCCACGATGATTAAGTCATAGCCCGCTACTTTTACGATATCAAGCACGTCTTTCAACGCACCTGAAAGTTCAGTGCGGGAGCCGCGAGTTGCAAGACTGCGCATGAAGACGCGCTTATTGAAGATTGCATTCATCCGGATCCGGTCACCTAGAAGCGCTCCACCCGTTTTCTGTTTCGTCGGGTCGATAGATAGAATCGCCACTTTTCGGTCCGGTAGTTCATGAAGGAATCTGCGGATTAATTCATCCGTTAGAGAACTTTTTCCGGCTCCCCCTGTCCCCGTTATCCCGAGAACCGGCGTACCTTTAGTTAGTTCACGCGCTCGATTCAGTAGAGTCAAAGCTTTCTCGTCTTGATCGGCATAGTGTTCTTCGGCATACGTAATGAGGTTCGCAAGCAACTCGGGCTTTGTCGTTTCGACTTGCTCCAAATAAGTCATTTCGTCCTGCACTTCCGTTGCGTAATCGCACTCTTCGACCATGCGATTGATCATCCCTTGAAGGCCGAGTTTGCGACCGTCTTCAGGAGAGAAGATCCAGGCGATGCCGTATTGGTGTAGCTCTTTAATTTCTTTCGGGATAATGACGCCGCCCCCGCCGCCATAGATTTTAATATGACCCGCACCGCGTTCCTTCAACAAGTCGTACATGTATTTGAAGTACTCGACATGCCCACCTTGGTACGATGAAATCGCGATTCCTTGGACGTCTTCCTGGATTGCCGCGTTCACGACTTCTTCCACAGATCGGTTGTGTCCGAGGTGAATAACTTCTGCACCTGTCGATTGTAAAATGCGTCGCATGATATTAATGCTCGCATCGTGACCGTCAAATAGACTAGATGCTGTTACAAATCGCACGTGATGTGTCGGTTTGTAAATCTCTTGTTGCGTTTCAGCTGTTGCCATATTCGTGCACCCCTTTTGCTTTGTTTTCCATTTCCCCAATCATTAATTGCTAACAGGTTTCACTAATCCGTTCAGTAACTGGTCGGTTTGAAATTCAATATAGCCATCTAATGTATACATCCGTTTCAGTTCCCATCTGCGGAATGCCCACATTTGCCCTTGGATAACGATGTGGTGTGCGGCAAGTCCGATGCTATTTTTCGTGATGCGGAGCTCCCCAGCATCTGCGCATGCACGAAGCAGAGTTTCGAATAACCCTGTCATTCCACGTTCTTTTTCCAGCACATATTCGAGTGCATTTTTCGGCAGCGATTTGGATTCTTGATACATGACGACGAATTCATCAGACAAGTCATCGATGAGCCTGTAATAGACGTCGATTGCACGGGTGAGCCCGCCAATCGTCGCTTCTTCGTCCGCGATTCCCGAAAGACGGAGCTGCACTTCGTTGTAAATCGTGTCACAGACGAGGTACAGCACGTCTTCTTTCGTACGAATGTACTCGTAGAGCGTACCGATGCTGAATCCTGCTTCCTTTGCAATTTCACGTGTTGTGGAGCGGTGAAATCCTTTTTGTTTGAACAACCGGACAGCACCTTGGATAATCTGTTCTCGCCGTTTTTCGATTAAATCGCCATCTTTTACAGACGACTTTACTTGGTGTTTCAGTTCCATCATCTGACCCCCTTTTTACTTCGTCAGCATACGGGAGATGACGAGGCGTTGCACTTCTTGCGTGCCTTCATAGATTTGCGTGATTTTAGCATCGCGCATAAAGCGCTCGACTGGATAGTCTTTCGTATATCCATATCCACCATAGACTTGAACCGCTTCAGTAGTGACCTTCATCGCCGTGTCGCCCGCCATGAGTTTCGCCATTGCGGATGCTTTTCCGTATGGAAGGTTGTTGGACTCGAGCCATGCAGCTTGGTATGTCAATAGACGAGACGCTTCTGTCGCCGTCGCCATGTCTGCAAGTTTGAAACCAATCCCTTGGTTCGCAGCAATCGGCTTACCGAATTGTACACGCTCTTTTGCGTAACCCACCGCAGCGTCTACCGCACCTTGAGCGATTCCGACTGCTTGTGCAGCAATTCCGTTCCGTCCGCCATCGAGGGTTTTCATCGCGATGATGAAGCCTTGACCTTCTTCACCGAGCATGTTTTCTTTTGGCACACGGCAGTTGTCGAAGATGATTTCTGTTGTTGGTGATGAACGGATGCCGAGCTTTTTCTCCTTTTTCCCAACGGAGAAGCCTGGATAATCCGCTTCAACGATGAAGGCAGTCGTCCCTTTGTGCTTCGAGTCTGCGTCCGTGACTGCGAAGACGATGTAGATGTCAGCGATGCCACCGTTTGTGATGAAGATTTTTGAGCCATTTAAAATATAGTCGTCACCATCGAGTTTCGCAGTTGTTTTCATGCCCCCCGCGTCTGACCCTGATTGAGGTTCTGTCAGTCCATAAGCACCGATTTTTGAGCCTTCTGCCATAGGACGGAGATACTTCTGCTTCTGTTCTTCCGTTCCGTATTTGAACACCGGCCATCCAGCGAGCGATGTGTGCGCAGAAAGTGTGACGCCAGTTGACGCACAAACGCGTGACAATTCTTCGACTGCGATAACGTATGCGAGGTAGTCGCTACCGATGCCACCGTATTCTTCAGGCCAAGGAATTCCAGTGAGTCCGAGTTCCGCCATTTTTTTGAATAAATCCATGTCGAAGCGTTCTTCTTCGTCACGTTCAGCTGCTGTCGGTGCGACCTCGTTCTCTGCAAAGTCGCGGACCATTTTACGGATCATTTCGTGTTCTTCAGAAAGTGTAAAGTTCATGGTGAGTTCCTCTTTTCTATTGGATTCGTTGCTTGCTTGAGCGGATTTATGACTCGCTTGATCACTTTTCTTCTTGCTTGAGCGGATTCATGACTCGCTTGATCACTTTTCCTCTTGCTTGAGCGGATTCGTGGCTCGCTTGATCACTTTCCGCTTGCTTGAGCGGATTCATGACTCGCTTGATCACTTTTCCTCTTGCTTGAGCGGATTCGTGACTCGCTTGATCACTTTCCCTCTTGCTTGAGCGGATTTGCGGCTCGCTTGATTACTTTTCCTCTTACTTGAGCGGATTCGCGGCTCGCTTGATCAGATTATTTTAGTTGAAGAAAATAGCCTGCCAGGTTTGATTACCACTGTATCCTCACTGATCTGCTGGTTACTTCGTTAGGTGCTTGGAAATTACGATGCGTTGGATTTCGCTCGTACCTTCGTAGATTTGAGTGACTTTGGCGTCGCGGAAATAGCGCTCGACGGGATAGTCTTTCGTGTAGCCATAGCCACCGAATACTTGGACAGCTTCGATTGCGTTGTCCATCGCCGTTTGCGAGGCGAATAGTTTAGCCATGGATGCTTCTTGTGCGCATGATTTGCCTTCAGCACGAAGTTGAGCTGCTCGGTAAACGAGTAAGCGCGCGGCTTCTGTAGCGGTTGCCATGTCGGCAATTTTGAAGCCGATTCCTTGATTTGCAGCGATTGGTTTGCCGAATTGGACACGTTCTTTTGCATAGTCAGTAGCAGCTTCAAGTGCGGCTTCTGCGATGCCAAGTGCTTGTGCCGCGATGCCGATTCGTCCGACATCGAGGTTTGCCATGGCGATTTTGAAGCCTGCATTTTCCTCACCCAGCAAATTTGCTTCAGGTACAAGCATATCTTCGAATGTGAGCTGGACGGTACGAGAGCCGTGCATGCCCATTTTGTCTTCATTTTTCCCGATAATTAAACCAGGAGTATCACCATCTACGATGAACGCCGAAATGCCATATGATCCTTTGGATGGATCCGTTGCGGCGAAGACAATGTAAACGTCCGCTTCCCCGCCATTTGTGATAAACACTTTCGAGCCGTTTAGGACGTAACCGCCATCCTTTTTCACTGCGCGTGTTTTAAGGGACCCTGCGTCCGAGCCCGATGCAGGTTCTGTCAGACAGAATGCGCCGAGTAATTCGCCAGCTGCCATTCTTTTCAAGTATCGTTCTTTTTGTTCTTCTGTCCCGAAGTAAAGAATCGGGTTGGTACCTACGGATGTATGTACAGAAAGAATGACTCCGACAGTTGCATGCACTTTCGAAAGTTCGTGGATTGCACTAATGTACGAGACGAAATCCATACCAGCACCACCGTACTCTTCAGGAACGGTAATCCCCATGAGTCCGAGTTCGCCCATCTTTTTGAGGATTTCTGTCGGGAATTCATCCGCCTCCATATTAGGTATAAATGGTTCGATTTCCGCTTTGGCAAAATCCTTTACCAGTTTGCGCATCATCTGTTGTTCTTCGGTGAAATGGAAATCCATAAGTTAGTCCCCTTTTATGAGTACGAGTAGAAGCCCCGCCCTGATTTTTTGCCAAGCCATCCAGCGTTTACATATTTACGAAGCAATGCACACGGGCGATATTTCGGATCGCCATAGCCTTCTTGCAGCGTTTCCATAATGTACAAGCATGTGTCGAGTCCGATGAAATCTGCGAGTTGAAGAGGGCCCATTGGATGGTTCATCCCGAGTTTCATCACTTCGTCGATCGCTTCTTTCGTTGCGACACCTTCTTGAAGTGTGAAAATCGCTTCATTGATCATCGGCATAAGGACACGGTTTGCAACGAATCCCGGATAGTCGTTCACTTCCACAGGTACTTTACCAAGTTTGTTCGTCATGTCCTCCACAGCTTGATACACTTCGTCTGATGTGGATAAACCACGGATGATTTCGACGAGTTTCATGACTGGTACTGGGTTCATGTAGTGCATGCCGATGACGTGTTCCGGACGTTTCGTTGCCGCTGCGATTTCTGTGATGGGCAATGATGATGTGTTCGTCGCAAGAATTGTATGAGACGGCGCAATTTCGTCCAGTTGTTTGAAAATCGATTTTTTGATGTCCATGTTTTCTACTGCCGCTTCGATGACAATATCGACGTTTTGTGCATCATTGATATCCAGTGATTTCGTGATGCGACCAAGGACAGCTTGTTTTTCATCTTCTGTCATTCGTTGTTTTTCAACATTGCGAGCTAGATTTTTCTCGATAACTTTGATGCCTTTTGCATATGATTCTTCTTTGACATCATTGAGTGTCACATTGAATCCTGCTTGCGCGCAAACTTGCGCGATGCCGCCGCCCATTTGTCCAGCGCCGATTACCATTACGTTTTGAATGTTCATGTATATTCATCCTTTCAGTTTCGTGTTTATTGGTAGTGTGAGCTTTTCCAGGTTCAGATGAATTTTTTTAATCTGGGATCCTCGAAATGCTCATAAACTCTCGATTCTGCTCATAAAACTCCGCACGCGGCGGAATCCAATTGCTCACTAACTCCACCCTGTCGCGCCAAGTGCTCTTAACCAATCAAAACCAAGATTAATTGGTGTGCTTCGCTTTGCAAAGCATTTTCTGTAGAGAGGAGAAGGCATTTGGCTCCTTCATTGAAGCCATACTTTGCCACTCTCGGAGATTGTGATCATAAATATCGAATTCCGCTCATAAACGCTAGATTGTGATCATAAATCTGCAATAACGCTCATAAATCTCGAAATGTGATCATAAAACCACAAAACTGCTCATAAAACCTGAAATGTGATCATAATCTTCGAATTCCGCTCATAAACTTCCCGCGCGACAGGTTTGCTCGCCTTGCTATTTATTGTTTAGGAACTTCAATCATAATCGCGTCGCCTTGGCCTCCGCCAGAGCAAATTGCTGCCACTCCGATTCCGCCACCACGGCGTTTGAGTTCGTAGGCAAGTGTCAAAATGATTCGGGCACCGCTAGCGCCGATTGGGTGACCGAGTGCGACTGCGCCGCCATTGACGTTCACTTTTTCTGGATCGAGTTTCGCAATATCTGAACTCGCGAGTGCAACGACAGCGAATGCTTCATTGATTTCAAATAGGTCGATTTCTTCAATCGATTTCCCTGTTTTCTCTAGGATTTCATTGATGACCAGTCCTGGGGTTTGTGGGAAGTTTTCCGGCTCCACTGCAACTTCTGCGTGACCAATCACCGTTGCGAGAACGTTTTTACCTTCTCGCGATGCTCGCTCGTCACTCATTAATACGAGTGCACATGCGCCGTCGTTTACACCAGGTGCGTTCCCCGCAGTGACGGATCCGTCTTTACCGAATGCCGGGCGAAGTTTCGCCAGCACTTCGAGTGACGTATCTTTTCGTGGTGCTTCGTCTGTATCAACGACAATCGGATGCCCTTTACGCTGAGGAATCTCAACGGGTGTGATTTCTTCAGCAAATAGTCCTTTTTCCATCGCAGTTACAGCAAGTTGATGACTGCGCAGCGCCCATTCGTCTTGACGTTCACGTGTCACGTTAAACGCTTCTGCTGTTGAGTTTCCGAACGTGCCCATGTGTACATTCCCTGGAGAGAACGAATCGGAAAGTCCGTCGTAAATCATTCCATCGACGAGTGTCGCATCGCCCATGCGTAATCCGAAACGACCTTTAGGCAAGTAATACGGCGCATTGGACATTGACTCCATGCCGCCTGCAACGATAACTTCTTCGTCTCCAAGTCTGATAAGCTGATCGCCGAGCGTCACACTGCGCATGCCGGATGCACAAACTTTGTTAATCGTTTCTGTTTTCACTTTCCACGGAAGTCCAGCTTTTGTCGCCGCTTGTCTTGATGGAATCTGTCCTTGTCCTGCTTGTAAAACAGTTCCAAAAATCACTTCGTCTACATCAGTTACTTCGACTCCCGAGCGTTCCAGAGCGGATTTAATCGCCGCTCCACCTAAATCACTTGCAGTGAGGGTTTGTAGTGCGCCACCCATTTTTCCAAAAGCAGTTCGTGCGCCGTCAATCAATACTGTTTTAACCATTTTCATCATCCTCCAGTTTTTGATAGCGTTTACATTCCGAGTTGCAAGGAGCGACTGAACGCTCGCTCGATAAGGCTCCATTAGAAAGGGGAAGCACTGGTGCTCCCCCTCGGTTTGATTTGTTTTATAATTCTGTTCTGTTCGACTGTCTTAATTGTAGGACAAATCTGTCAGTCTTGCAAACTTTATTATTGTAAAACAGGTTCCAGTTCAGTCTCTGATCCGTCTGCAATACCTTCACCGAATACAGAGCGTTCGAGAAGCTCTGCAATGTCATACGTTCCGACAGTTTCTTCCACTTCAATCGCTTTCGTTCCGTCAGACAACATCGTTAAGCAATACGGACACCCAGAAGAAATGATTCCTGGTGTCACTTCCATCGCTTGCTCCGTTCGAGCGACGTTGATGCGGTGACCTGCGTCTTCTTCCATCCACATGAGACCTCCACCGGCGCCACAGCACATGCCGTCTTGACGGTTTCGCTTCATCTCAACCAAGTTAACACCTGGAATGGATTTCAAAATTTCACGTGGTGCATCGTAAACGTCGTTGTAACGACCGAGGTAACACGAATCGTGGAACGTGATCGTTTCTTCGATTGCGTGTTGCGGTTTCAATCGGCCTTGTTGGACGAGTTCATGGAGCAGCTCAGTATGGTGATAAACTTCAGCAGTGAAGCCAAAGTCTGGATACTCGTTTTTAAAAATGTTGAATGCGTGCGGATCGATTGTAACAATCTTTTTCACTTCCGCTTTTTCGAATTCAGCGATGTTTGCAGTAGCAAGTTCTTGGAATAGGAATTCGTTTCCGAGACGACGCGGTGTGTCACCGGAGTTCTTTTCTTTATTGCCAAGAATTGCGAATGAAACCCCTGCTTCGTTCAACAAGTGAGCGAATGACAACGCGATTTTTTGTGAACGGTTGTCGAATGCCCCCATTGAGCCTACCCATAGCAAGTATTCGAATGATTCATCTGCTTTTTTCAGTTCTTTCACCGTTGGAATCTTAAGATCCGGACGTGCGTCACGCCAGTTCTCTTTCTCTTTACGGTTCAGTCCCCACGGATTACCTTGGCGTTCGATGTTGGTCATCGCGCGCTGTGCATCCGCATCCATTTTACCTTCCGTCATTACGAGGTAACGGCGAAGGTCTATTATTTTATCAACGTGCTCGTTCATAACTGGACATTGGTCTTCACAGTTACGGCACGTCGTACATGCCCAAATTTCTTCTTCAGTGATGACATCGCCAATCAAAGATGGATTGTAAATGTCGTCCATTGTTGCGCCTTCGAGACCAGCTGCAAGTGCGATCTGGTTCCCTTTTGTGTGACCAAACATGAAACTTGGCACCCAAGGTTTTTGTTTCGTTGTCAATGCACCTGTGTTCGTCAAGTTGTCGCGTAGTTTTGTGATCAAATCCATCGGTGACAGCATTTTCCCTGTTCCCGTGGCTGGACACATATTCGTACAGCGACCACATTCTACGCACGCATACAAGTCGATCATTTGAAGTTGTGTGAAGTCCGTGATTTTGCCGACGCCAAGTGTTGGCATTTCATCTTCATCTTCTATTTCTTCAAGCGCTTCAAAATCAATTGGCGCAAGTTTTCCACGACGGTCGAAACGCATCATGTACGTATTGACTGGTCCTGCGATCAAGTGTGCGTGCTTCGATTGCGGCACGTACACGAGGAATGTGAGCAATGTCAGCAAGTGAATCCACCATGCGACGAAGAAAATCGCTGCTGCAGCCGTTGGCGATAGGAAACTGAAAACGGTTGCAATTCCTGACGCCATAGGTTCTGTCCACGTCGTTGCGTGGCCATGCCAGATCATGTTCATACCGTTTGCAACGAGTGTAGAAATCATAAGGGATCCGATAAAGATGAGGACTAGCCCTGACTTCCAGCCACGCTTCAAGCGTGTTAGTTTTTCCATGTAACGACGGTAGAATGCCCAAACAACGGCTACGAGGATGACCGCAACAACAATCTCCTGGAAGAATGTGAAGAATGGATAGACCGGTCCAAATGGTAAGTGTGAATCCGGTTTCAATCCTTTCCAAATGAGGTCGATCGCTCCGAATTGAACGAGTAGGAATCCATAGAAAAACATAACGTGGATTGAGCCACTCTTTTTATCTTTCATTAGTTTCTTTTGTCCGAATACGTTCACCCAAACTTCTTTCAAGCGTTTTTGTACATTATTGTCAAAGTCTTCTTTTTGCCCGAGTCGGATGAATTGCGTGCGTGTTTTGATTAAATATGTAAACAGCGCCAGCCCATATGCGACGATGCCTAGGAATAAAACCCAATTGGCGATTAATAAAGGTGTCATGTTGTCCTCCCCTTTTTTTGTATGTAGTGAATGTTCTTACTAGTCTAGACGAATTGAGGCAATTTGTCGATGCGTTATTTACTAGTTTAAGATATGAATGAGCATTCAGTCAATGAAAATTTTGAAATGCTGGTGAATTCTGATGAAGTAATCATTTGATTGGGGATTAGTAAGTGGATTGCACTGAGTATGGTTCGTGGTGGTTGAAGGTTATGAGCACTTTTCGAGATTTATGAGCATTTTTTGGAGTTTATGATCACTTTGCAGGGTTTATGATCACTATCTTGTGTTTATGATCACTTTTGAAGTTTTATGAGCACTTTTTAGAGTTTATGATCACTATTCGTGATTTATGAGCACATTCTTCTAAATCTTGAGCGCAACCCAAGATTTGAACGATTACGGGAGTACAAGCCCGCACTAAACTAGCGGAGCGCTACCAATCAATCCCTTGAACTGAAGTTTGATGGCAATGAATTCTGCTAATGAAAGTATCCAGTGATGCAAGAGCACCCAACGGATTGAGCACTCTAGATATCATTCCAATGCACGTAGCGATGTACCCAAGATATGGTTAGTTTCTGCAAGTTGGGATGGATTGATTTGCAGCAGCACAACTGTCGAGGGGCCGGCTGAACAAGTTACGTCGAGTGGACTGGCCATCACGCAAGTCGTGTCCCCGGTAACTGCTTGCCATTCTGCCAAAATCCCGCTCGAACCAACTGGCCAAATTCGCTGGATGAGTCCATTACGACGCGCTTTGTCGAGTGAGGCAAGTGAAGCGATTTCAGATTCCCTTGTGAGTACCTCTTCACCTACTAGGGGTGTTCCATATGTATACCAGATTCCGTCTAAAACATTAGAATCGAAAGTCTGCCTGCCCATCAACGTTATCGCAACAGCCGATTGACTAAGCGACATATTCGTTTCGCTGCTGCCGCTGATTGGTGGCGACACTACACCGATTTCATCGAACACGTCACGAATCCCATCACAATACCGGTCCCAACTCGCGTCTCCACTGAAATTATGAAGCAACACAGCTTCCGGTTCCGCACCCGCCGCCCACTGTTCGAGGAGGGCGACGCGGGTCGCGAAACGTGCGGTAATCCGGTCTGGAACAGCAACGAGGTCATCCGTTTTCTCGCCGATGCCCCCAGAATTATCTGTTGTAACAATCCAGTCACCGAGCTGAATCGCATTCCGGTATGCGGTCATTCGCTTGCGCTATCCTTTTTGTCTTTAGCGCCTGTACGGAATACTTTTGCACTGCGGACGTATTCATTATCCGAAACGTTTGCTCGCTTGTTGACGATACGCGCTGCAACGAATAAGTAGTCCGATAGACGGTTCAAATAACGTTGGACTGTGCCTGGTACGTCTTCCTCATCCTTCATAAGTGTCACAGTAATCCGTTCTGCGCGGCGAGTGACTGTTCTACAGATATGAAGTGACGCAGCTGCGTGTGTTCCTCCTGGTAGGATGAATTTTTCGAGTGGCGGTGCTTCTTCCATCAGTTCGTCAATGCGCTGTTCGAGCACTTCGATTGGCTCATCCGATAGTTTGTAGTGGCGTTCTTTCATGACATTCGCGAGATCTCCTCCACCGTCGAACAATTCGTTCTGAACCGCTTCGAGGTCGTCAAAAATATCTCGACACGTTTCTAAATCCAGTTCCGTCATCGCTTTTCCGATGAATGAATTCAGTTCGTCGATTGTGCCATAGGCTTCGACGCGCAAGCTATCTTTGTCCACACGTCCTCCGATTAAACTTGTTTGACCTTTGTCCCCTGTTTTCGTATAAATTTTCATGAAATTCTCCCCTTTATTTCAGTTTTTGTGGAATGCCATACCAAATTCGTGTGACTCCCTCTGCCACTTTCATTAAATGCTGATTCAACCTGCCGCATGCATCGCGGAGTGCTCGTTCACGCGCATCCATCGGTACGATTCCTCTGCCAATGTCCGTAATGATGAGTGTTACGTTTTTTCCTAGTATGGCGTTGAGTAAATCATGAATGGCTTTTTCTTCATCGTCAAGTTGAGTAGCCATCCACTCTTCGATGTTGCATATCACAGCCGGTTGATGGTCAGGCAGCTCGTTCAACCGCGTCAATTCAAGAGGCGTTTCATCCCCAAACCATCTAGCTTCTGCAGGCATCATTGCCCGGACAAATTTCCGTTTTCCGTTAGCCGATCCACCGATAACGATGTGCATCGCTGTCCCTCCTTCCACTGTTCCTCTGAATCCCAGTGAAACCTGTAGATTGCACCATGCGGGACGGACCATGACCAGAATTCACGTTGTTGTGGAGCAAATCGTGTTAGTAACAACCGGATTGGACCGCCGTGCGTAATGAGTTGCGCACCTGAAGGCAATTGTTGAAACGCCTCAAGTACTCGCGTTTCTACTTGTCTCAACGATTCTCCTCCAGGAGGTGCAATCGTCGTCGGATTCTCCACCCAACTTCGGTAATGATCATTCTTTTCAAGCTGTGCATACGTTTTCCCTTCAAATTCACCGAAATTACATTCTCGGTACCGGGCATCTGCTAAATAAGTCGCGTTCGGAAACAGCAATGCAGCGGTTTGTCGCGTTCTCAATAAATCACTTCCGTAAACTGCGACACGCTCGATATCAAACGGCCTTACAGTAACAGGAACAATCGGTTCGTCCGTCCACCCAACGTATTGTCGTTTTCCATTTCCAACTGTCGGCAAGTGACGGATTACAATGAACTCAACACTGCGATCCATAGCACAACCTCCATTCCTTCAATGAACGCACCGCTTAAATCACCAGTGACGCCTCCAAAATTACGAACGGTCCACGATCGATACAGTAAGAGTGAAAGGCCGATTACACTCGCAATAACCACCGGCAGAATAGTAGTCTCCAAAACAATTCCGATGGCAATTAACCCAGCCACCATGCACACAATTGTCCAGCTAATGAGCGGACCGCGATTCAGTTTTTCAAGAAAGAAATGCGCCATGCCGCTTTCTTTTGCAGGTTTGGTGGAGACAAAGTAGAGGACCATTGCGCTTCGTGCGAAAAATGGAACTGCAACGAGGACGCAAACACTTGCTTGACTCGTTGCGATTAATTCCTGCAGTAACGCGAACTTTAAGAGGATGAATACGATTAACCCAAGCGTACCGAATGCGCCAATTCGGGGGTCACCCAAAATTTCATGACGGCGTTTTTGATCACGATAAGAAAAGTAAGCATCACTCGTATCTGCAACGCCATCCAAATGCAATCCACCCGTGAGAGCAATTCCAACAACTAGCGCAAGAACGCTTGCAAGAAGTGACCCGAATCCAAACCAGTCACTTAAAAAAATACTCGCAGTCATTGCAAGGCCGATCAATGCACCTACAAACGGTAACGCACCATACATCGCCGTGATATGACGCCGTTCCATCGGCAGTTCTTTTCGGATCGGAATGCTTGTAAAAAACTGAAGTGCTAGTAGAATTCCGTTCATCGACACGCCTCTTCTATTCCGATAATCCCTTTCATCAATGGCCAGTCGATATGCTGACGGACGTGTTCAGACCATGCTTCATAAAGATCTATCCCACTCGGTGCTAGTGTTTTAGGTCTCGGGGTATCTTCTTCAGCAATTCCGTGATCGGGTTTGTATGGCAGTACTCCCAATACCGGAATCCCTGTGTAGGATTCGATAAATTCAACACCCTCTTGAAATCCCTCGGGATCACCTTTGAATTTATTAATAATTATCGCCTTCACACGATTTCGTTCGGATGGTTGTAGCAATTCGAGGGTACCGACAATTGCCGCAAAAACACCGCCACGATCGATGTCCGCAACGAGAACGACGGGAACATCCGCCAGTTCGGCAACCCGCATGTTTACAATGTCTCGAGCGAGTAAATTCATCTCCACTGGACTTCCCGCACCTTCAATAACAATCGCTTCGAACGAGTCATTTAAAGAATCGAGTGAACGTCCAATCGCTTGGATCGCCTGCTCGTAATACACATCCCGATAGGCCATGCCACTAACGGGTTTAAGGCGTTCACCACAGAACGTCCCTGTCAGAGTTCCGTCTCCTCCAGGCTGTAAGATGATCGGGTTCATGTCGGCCGTTGGTTCTGTTCGAGCAGCTTCTGCTTGGATAAATTGCGCCCTGCTGATTGGTATTCCGTTTATTGCGCGTTCAGTATAAGGGGATAAATTCTGGGACTTAAACGGCGCCACACGTATACCTTCATTCGCAAGCAATCGGCATAGCGCTGTACAAACAAGGCTTTTCCCAACGTCTGAAGCAGTTCCCATGACCATGATTCCTTTCATCCTTGCGTCCCCCTTTGTTTATGAACAATCGGCAAACCACTATCCATTTCAATTGCGGCATCTGCTTTCGCAACGATTGCTTGGTGCAATGTACCAAGTGTTTGTGTATACGTACGAGTGATTTCCTCTGTCTTTAGTGGTTCATCGAACACTTCGTTTGAAACGATGACAAGTTGGTTCGTGCAGTTTTGGATACGCTCGATTGTATCTAGCAACGTAGTAATCTTCTGATTCATACACTCCGGCTTCAAAATACAGGGCGTTCCGGTTTCCCAGCCTGCAAATGTTTCGTTTCCTAGCCACGTCGTTACGCAGTCCCAGAGTACATGGTCGTCCGGTTGTAAGTTAGGTAACACTTGCTCAAGATGAGTTGGCTGCTCAATCGTTGTCCAGCCATCATCAGCTCGGTCCGTCTGATGACGTGCAATCCGCTGTGCCATTTCGTCGTCGGTTGCTTTACCGGATGCGATGTATACGAGCCGGCCACCTGTCTGTTTTGCTTCCGTTCGAACAAGCTGTTCAGCGTAAGCGCTTTTTCCACTTCGAACTCCTCCACTAATGAACGTCAGTGTGCCCTCCTTTTTATCCAAAAGAGGTACTAATGCATTGCGCAATATCTCCATGGCGCTAGCAGATTTCATGCCAATACGGAGCCAACGTCCACCTAGTCCCTTGAAGTTTTCGGTATGGCGAACCACGATGCCTTGTGTGAGCAGACTATTGAAAACATTTTGTGCCGCTATATTTACAGGGGGCTTGAATAGAATGAAGTTCGCGACAGAATCGATGACTTTGCAACCGTGTGCTGTTAAAAAGTTGGTCATCTTCAAGCGTTCTTCAGTTGCTTGCAGGATCGCACGCTCGCGGTAGTCTGCTTGCTGTAGACAAATCGTCCCGAGCTGTGCCGCAATCGCGTTGATGTTCCAATGAGGTGCACTTCGTTTGATAGCGTCAATACGATCAGGATGTGCGACCGCATACCCAAGTCGGATTCCTGGAATGGCGTACAATTTCGTCATCGAGCGGACGACAATCAGATTCGAGTAATTCTTGACTTCCGGAATGAATGACAAGTTTTCATCCACCCAATCAATGAATGCTTCGTCCAAAATGACGTCGCAGGAAACCGTAGCCGCATGTTGAATGAGCGAGTCTAATTCCGTTCGGTTCGGCAAAACGCCTGTCGGATTGTTCGGCGTGCATATGTATAGGACGTCCGCTATATCCATTGCGATTATAAGTTCTTCAATTGGTAACGCGAACCCGTTTTCTTCGCTCGCTTGGACATGTGTAATGCTCGCACCCGCTGCGGTTAATGTTGCTTCGTATTCGGAGAATGTTGGATGGACTAGGATAGCTCGTTTTCCCCGGTATCGATTGGCGACGAGTGAGAGAATTTCTGCAGCTCCATTGCCGAGAACAAGTTGCTCATCCCCGATCCCGTGAAACTCTGCGACTGCTGAGCGGAACGGTTCACCGTTCGGATCCGGATAGCGAGAAATCTTTGGAAGAAGCTCGTTCCAGCCTGTTTGAATCGCTTCAGGTGGGCCTGCGGGATTACAGTTTTCGCTAAAATCGAGCACTTCCAACGGCTGCTTGAGATTCAGTGTTTCGTATAGCTTGTGCGGGTTCGCTCCATGGTTAGGCAATGGCATAGATAATCCCTCCGATGATGATGCCAAGCGCCCAAACGCCGTATGCTGCGCGTTTTAGTTGGACGAGTGTTTGATTGATATGGATGGCGGTGAGTTTCTGCAAGTTCGGACCAAACTTTGGTCGGCGAGATGCGATACCTTTATATATATTTGTACCACCAAGTTGGACGCCAAGTTGCCATGCGGTAGCCGCTTCCAAATAGCCACTGTTCGGACTCGGGTGCTTCTTTGCATCCATTCGCCAGCCTTCGAATCGCTCGCGAAGTGGTATGCCTCCTTTATTCGGCGAAAGAATGACAATGAGAAAGCCTGTTATTCTCGCTGGAATGTAGTTCAGGACGTCGTCGGCACGTGCAGATGCCGTTCCGAATTCGCGATAGCGGTCATCTTTGTAACCGACCATCGAGTCCAATGTATTCACTGCTTTGTACAACCACAACCCTGGAGCTCCGAGAATGAAAGCGAAAAAAAGGGGCGCAGTGACACCATCCGAGATGTTTTCTGAGACCGTTTCTACGACGCCTCGCGTGACTTCGGATTCGTTCAATTCATGCGTATCTCTTCCTACGATCCACGACAACTTTTTGCGCGCTTCTTTCATGTCGCCTGCTTCAAGGGGCATTGATACGTCGAGCGCTGCGGTGCGCAAACTTTTTTGGGCGAGACCGATTGCGATGAATATACTTTCAGTTGCAACACCGACTGCTGGATGCCACCAATAAGCTGCGACTGTCAAGATTGCAAAGAGTAAGAATGTCGGCAATACGACAAGAACTAGCAGGACAGCCCCTTTCGCAGTGCGTTTGCTCCCTTTGTTCAGCAAGTTTGTGAGTTTCGTGACATACGTTCCGAGCCAACGAACAGGGTGTGGCCAGTTTGGGGGATCACCGATGAGCTGGTCTAGATAGAATCCGAGTGTGACGGCGAGTAGATGCGCTAAAATCAGCCCTTCCATCCCTTCGCCTCCTTGTAAGTCTGGATGGCGCGGATCGTGCATTCATAGACCCCAGTCCCGATCAATTTACCGAGTGGTGTGATGGGTCCTGCATAAGGGAGTTCTGGTCCTATTTGTGTTGCTGCAACGAGTAAACTATCCGTCGACGTTCCAGTTGCTTGAGTTCCCGTTAGCGGATCAAGCACCTTTTCCGTCTGAAGCGCACGTGTTTTCGCTTCAGTTGAGGTAATCATCGCTTGGATGAATGCCTCATCGGAAAGCCGACCGTTGACGATAATCCAAGTGTTAATGGTGCCGACACGCGCTTCCCTTTCTCGTGCTTTTGAGACGTCGACTGCATTTCCGACGCCTGCTGTGACAGCGATGACGATTGAAATTCCTTCATCTGCAAAACTAGCAATTTCAGCGTGTAGTGTTTGGACAGCAGTCATCATGCCGACTGTATCCGTTAGGTGATGACCCCGTTTTTCAAGATAGTCTTCCATTTCCTTTTTCACGTCATCGCAATCATAATTTGCATCGACATGGCGATTGACGAACGTTGTGTACCAGCCAGTTCCCGGATTATGTACCGCGGATGAAACCGTTTTAAGTGATTGTGGTGCGTGAAATTGCACGCTATCTGCTGTGACGGTGAACTGGGTTTCATCCACAACGAGAGGCGCTTCTACACTACCATTCATGGATGGTAACAACGTCATTTGTGGTTTTGGTAATTCCGGATGGGCTTGCGTTTTGACAGCAGCTTTGTAGACGGAATGGATAATCGATTCCCGCACGACGTCTTGCGGCGAACCGATTTTTGCGATTTCGCCGTTTTCCATGAGGAGTAATCGGTCGCAATAGAGCGCCGCTAAGTTGACATCATGGAAGACGGAAACGACGGTTTTCCCTTCGTCTACTGCGAGACTTCTGACGGTGTCGAGCAATTGTTGCTGATACGCGATGTCCAGATGGTTTGTGGGTTCATCCAACAACAAAAGCGGGGCTTGCTGAGCTAAAGCTTGCGCGACAAAGACTCGCTGCTGTTCTCCTCCTGATAACGATTCGATCAGAGTGTTTTCATAGCGTGTAACACCTGTACGTTCCATTGCATGGGTTACAGCTTCTTCGTCTTCAGCTGTCCACGAGGAGAACAGCCCCGTTTGGTACGGGTAGCGCCCGAGTTCAACAGTTGCCTTGACAGTATGCGAAAATGCATGTGCGTGCATTTGTGGAAGTACTGCAACGTTGCGTGCAAATTCTTTAGGTGAGTAACTATCTGCATCTCTGTCCGCGATTTTAACGGTTCCTGCTTGTTTCGGTAGGATGCCTGAAATCATTTTTAGAAGTGTCGATTTCCCACTTCCGTTTGGTCCGAGAATGCCAAGTATTTCCCCAGGTTGTACGTCGAATGACACGTTTTTTACGATTAGTTCTTTGCCATATCCACCAGTTAACCCTTGTACGTGCAACATCACGCAGTCCCCCCTTTCCGTTGTCGATAAAAGATAAATGCAAATACCGGCGCGCCGATGAATGCGGTGATGACGCCAACGGGTAGTTCTGTCGGCGAAATAATCGTACGGGCAATGAGGTCACAAATGATGAGTAACGTTGCCCCATTCATGAACGATAGTGTGAGTAGATGACGATGGTCAGATCCCCAAAGTAGGCGTGTCATATGGGGTACGACGAGTCCTACGAAACCGATTGTACCGGAAACGGATACTGCTGCACCCGTTAGGATCGAGCCCCCGATTAAGATGACGAGTTTTCGTCGTTTGACGTCCACGCCTAAGTGCTTCGCCCGGTCTTCCCCGAATAGCATCGCGTTTAGCTCTCTGCGGTTCATCCATAGAAGAAACGAACCAATGATGGTGTACGGGAGAATCATGTTGATGTAATTCCAGCCTTTCATCGAAACACTGCCGAGTAGCCAGCTAATGATTTGACGCAACTCTTCACCTGTAAGCGCAATCATTAGTGATAGTACGGAGCCGAGGAATGAGCCGAAAATGATCCCAGTTAAAATGATGGTTTCCATGTTGAGACCGCGATCGACGAGTTTGGCGAATCCGAGAACGACAAACATCGTAATTGCGGCACCCACCATACTGAAAACAGGGAGTGTGTAGAGACCAAGGAATGGAATGCTAATGCCAAAAAAGAGTGTCATCACAGCACCTACAGAGGCGCCGGATGACACTCCGAGGGTGTATGGATCTGCAAGCGGGTTTTTAAGTAACCCTTGGAATGCAGCACCAGCAATGGCAAGTGACGCACCGACGAGTCCAGCTAGGATGACGCGCGGCATTCTGATTTTCCATAAAATATTGGTCGCCGTCGTATCTGCTCCTTGGTTCCATAATGTGCTGATCGGCACGTGGACAGATCCGATAGATACACCGAGACCAACTGCCGTTAAAAGGACGGCAGCTGAAACGATGTAGGCGATCAGTGGTTTTCTCACTTAAATGCCTCAGGATAGACTGCTTTTGCGACTTCTTCAAGTCCTTCAGCAAGACGTGGACCTGTTCGGCTAGTTAAGTTTGAGTCGACTTGTACAACTTGGTCTTCTTTGACAGCTGTAATGTCAGCGAAGCCGTCACGCTTTTTGACGCTGTTGATAACGTCAGGTGTGTAGTCATGCATGATGACCATGACGTCCGGATTTTGTTTAACGATTTCTTCAGGGCTAATCATGATCCATCCTTCTTCTGTCACGACGTTTTCAGCGCCAATCTTGTCGAGGATTTCTTGCATGAATGTATTTTTACCAGGTACGTAGATTTCAGGTACGTCAGATGTTTCTACAATGACACGTTTAGGAGTTTCAATGTCGGCAGTTTTCGCAACGACTTCCTCGACTTTCGCTTTCATGTCTTCAACGACTTTTGTCGCTTCTTCTGATTTGCCAGTTGCTTCGCCAATTGCTTCGATTGTGCTGTACGTTTCGTCGAAGTTCATCGCATTTTTCACGATGTAAACGGGAATTCCAGCATCGCGGATTTGTTGGTAACCAGCTTCAGAACCAGGAAGTGACATTTCGTGTCCGAATACCATTTCTGGATTCATAGAGATGATTTTTTCGATATTGAGGTTCATGTCACCGATTTTTTCTTTTTGTGTTGCGTCTTCCGGGAAATCTGAATAATCATCGACTGCAACGATTTCGTCGTCGAGTCCAAGTGCAAAGAGAATTTCCGTGTTGCTTGGAAGTGTAGAAATGATTGTTTCTGGTGCTTTTTCAAGTGTGATTTCTACGCCAGTAGCATCTTTTATTGTCATTGGGAAGGTAGCGGCGTCGGCATCTTCACTTGCTTCTGAATCGGATCCGTTTTCTTTGTCGGACTGCTCAGTTGTTGCTGCGTTGTTATCTGTTCCTTTGTCTTTGTTGTCGTCTGCTCCACCACAAGCGGTTAGAAGCAGGACAGCAAGTACGGCTGTAAGCCACAGTTGCCACATTTTTTTCATGATTTGTTTTCCCCCTATTTTGTCCAAACAAAAATCCCCCATTGTGTATATGGAGGATGAGCGCATTGGAAATGAGGCGGACTTCGCCAAATTTCACCATGTCTATCCTCGTAGATCTCGGGTGATTACCGAAAATAGGCAGGTCTCCTGGCTTGTGCTTTGACGCTCATTGCGCGCCTTCCCGAAAGTTTTTCCGGGGGCTTTGGCAGATAAGCTAGCACGTACAGTGGCGGGACCGCGCCGGATTGAAACCGGCTTCCCTTTTAACCCCGATTGCTCAAGGCACCTTTTTCGTGTTTGTTATGTAATTTGATACATTCCTATTATACAGAAGTGTCTGGAAATGTCGAGAGGGTGCTGGCGAATATTGTCATGTTGTGTGGATGGTGGAAGTTTTGAGTTGGACGACACTCATGGCGATTTGTCCTACACTGACGGGGGTTTCTCGAACACTCAGGCTGAGTTCTCCGACACATATGGTCATTTCTCCATCACTTAGCGAAGTTTCTCGATAACGGGACACAATTCAACGTAGTCTAAGGGATTTATTGGGGGCGCTTCGCTTGTTTCTAAACTGTAGCTTGCCGGCTTAGTGGAATCGGCATTATGGCAACAAGTATCGGCAAGTTCGTGGCTTGAATCGGCATTATGTCGAGGGGAATCGGAACTTTCGAGCTAATAATCGGCATTATCGGCGAATTAATCGGCATCGGGACACAATTCAACGTGGTTTAAGGGATTTATTGGCTGCGCTTCGCTTGTTTCTAAACTGTAGCTTGCCGGCTTAGAGGAATCGGCTCTATGCCAACAAGTATCGGCAAGTTCGTGGCATGAATCGGCACTACGGCGAGGGGAATCGGAACTTTCGAGCCAAGTATCGGCATTATCGGCGAATTAATCGGCATCGGCACACAATTCAACGTGGTTTAAGGGATTTATTGGGTGCGCTTCGCTTGTTTCAAAACTGTAGCTTGCCGGCTTAAAGGAATCGGCTCTATGCCAACAAGTATCGGCAAGTTCGTGGCATGAATCGGCATTATGGCGAGGGGAATCGGAACTTTCGAGCCAAGTATCGGCATTATCGGCGAATTAATCGGCACCGGGACACAATTCAACGTGGTTTAAGGGATTTATTGGCTGCGCTTCGCTTGTTTCAAAACTGTAGCTTGCCGGCTTAGAGGAATCGGCATTATCAGCGAATTAATCGGCATCGGCACACAATTCAACCTAGTTTAAGGAATTATCCGGGTGCGCTTCGCTTGTTTTTGTTCACACAAAAAAGCCCTCCACGTATACTGGAGGGCTTGAAGTAGAAATTTACATACGTTCTGGTGCTGCGACGCCAACGAGTTTCAAGGCATTGGCAATCGTTGTGCGAGCTGCTGTGATCAGCGCTAGGCGTGCTTCAGATAGCTCACGATTCTCATCATCCAACACTTTTTCCGCATTGTAGAAACTATGGAATGTGGATGCGAGTTCTTGAATATATGTCGTGATGCGGTGCGGTGCGCGGAGGCGCGCTGCGTCGCTGACGAGTTGTGGGAAGTCCCCGATTTTTTTGATCAAATCGATTTCCTTTTCCGCTTTCAACAACGATACGTTGGCAACAGATGCAGATACACCTTTTTCTTCAGCTGCACGTAAAATCGAAGAGATTCGAGCGTGTGCGTATTGCGCGTAATACACCGGATTTTCATTGGATTTAGAAACGGCTAGATCCAAGTCAAAGTCCATTTGTGCATCACCTGAACGCATTGCGAAGAAGTAACGTGCTGCGTCTAAACCGACCAATTCAACGAGTTCACGAAGTGTAACGGCTTTACCAGTACGTTTACTCATCTTGAACTTTTCACCATCTTTATAGAGCTGTACCATTTGCGCAACTTCCACTTCTAACGTCTCGCGGTCATAACCAAGTGCTTGAATTGCCGCTTTCATACGTGGAATGTATCCGTGGTGGTCTGCACCCCATATGTTGATGAGCTTATCGAATCCGCGATTCAATTTGTCTTCGTGGTAGGCGATATCTGGCATCAAATACGTGTACGAGCCGTCGTTTTTAATGAGTACGCGGTCTTTGTCGTCACCAAACTCAGTCGAGCGGAACCATGTGGCGCCCTCTTCTTCAAAGACGTGACCGTTTTCGCGCAGCTTGTTCAATGCTACGTCGATTTTGCCATCTTTGTATAGGGATGTCTCTGAGAACCAGACGTCAAATGGCACGCGGAAGTCTGCTAAGTCTTGTTGTAATTTGCCAAGCTCTATTTTCAAACCGAATTCACGGAAGAATGCATAGCGCTCTTCCTCGGACACGTGAACGAACTTGTCGCCGTTTTCTTCGACGAGTTGCTTAGCAATTTGAATAATATCCGGACCTTGATAACCGTCTTCTGGCATTTTTTTCTCGAGTCCAAGTTCTTCAAAGTAACGTGCTTCTAATGAATACGCCAAGTTTTCTACTTGTTTACCAGCATCGTTAATGTAGTATTCGCGAGAAACATCGTAACCTGCAAAGTCGAGAATGTTGCATAGGGAATCTCCGAGTGACGCACCGCGAGCATGTCCTAAGTGCAGGTCACCTGTTGGGTTTGCTGATACAAATTCGACTTGGATTTTTTCATTTTTGCCCGAGTCGTTGCGACCGTATGCTGCCGATTGGTCGATCACTGTTTTTACAACATCATCTAGGTAATCCTTTTTCAAAACGATGTTCATGAATCCAGGACCTGCAATGTCGATTGACTCGATGGATGTACCCGTTTTATCCAGTTTCTCAAGAATTGCTTCTGCAACCGCACGCGGAGGCTTTTTCGCTAATTTAGTGAGCTGCATTGCAATGTTCGTTGCATAATCGCCGTTTTCTTTGCTCTTTGGCGTTTCCAGCTTGATGGCTGGTACTTCCGTCTCTTCTACTAAGCCTGTCGCTAGAACTGCGTTGTGCAAGGCGGTCTTAACTTCGTGCTGGATCTGTTCTACTGCATTCATAGTGTTCCCTCCGCATAGTGAATAGTTAGTTGGTAACTCCCGAGTAAGGATTGTTCAGAGTGCATGTCGTAATGCACATGGAATTTGCCTGCTTTTTGTTCAGACTTAATGGAAAGTTCTTTTGTTACGACGAGCAAGTCCATCGCGAGTGGTCCATTGGCGTATGTCCCAACACGCTTGCCGTTCAATTCAAATGGTAGTCTCATCCTGATGGCGCCTGTCCGCATAACGAGTGCGTCTTCTGGGTCTAGCTTGATCATCGTTTTTATGAGTTCACGATTCTGCTCTTCTTCATAGCGCAAGTATCGGTTGCCTGCTTTTTCAACGATTGTTCCTTCTATTTCGAGCTCGTACTTATCGGTTTCCTGTCCGGGATGTTGGATTGCCGACTTTAGTTTAATCTTCACCGGCACAGCCGAATTTTGCGTTCCCATCCGCTCACCGCCTTTAATTTCATATATCTCTCTATTATAGCCTTCCAACAGTCCTTTTTTCAATCATTGCTTGACGAGATGCGTTTTTTCCAAGTCTTCCGTTTAATTTGCCCCGACCTTTCGCATACTACCCTTAAAAGAGTGTCGAGGAGGTTGGGATGAGATGCGGCGAACGGACTATGTAAAAAAGAGTAAGCGCAGAGCACGGTTCCGTTTCGCCGGGCTGGTCGCAATTACTGCTGCAACCGCACTGTTTACAGTGCTGGTCTGCCTGAGAGTGTACGCACAAATTGCCGGTGCACCTTCGTTAAGCGTTCCTGAAGCATCTGTTTTTATGGACCGTAATGATAAGGAAATCGGTGATCGTTTTTCAGGCGAACGACGATACTGGGTCGATATTGACAAGATGTCTCCTTCCCTTGTTGACGCGTTCATCGCCGTAGAGGATAAAAACTTTTATAAGCATAACGGATTTGACTACAAACGGATTGGCGGCGCGGTGCTGAAAGACGTGAAGGCTCGTCGAAAAGTAGAAGGTGCGAGTACGATTACCCAACAGTATGCGCGAAATTTGTATCTATCCAATGAAAAGTCATGGACCCGTAAAGCTAATGAAGCACTCTACGCGTACCGGATGGAGTTATTTTACGATAAAGAAAAGATTTTAGAAGGCTATTTGAATACCGTGTATTTCGGACATGGAATGTATGGTGTTGAAGCGGCAAGTCGGTATTTCTTTGCTAAATCAGCGAGCGAACTGACGTTGGAAGAAGCCGCCACGATTGCAGCGATTCCGAAAGGTCCTTCGATTTATTCCCCAGTCGCAAATTTGGAAAAGTCTACAAATCGAAGAAAAATTGTTTTGCGACTAATGGAAGAACAAGGGTTCATATCCTCTGAGCAAAAAGATCGCGCGGCGGATCAGAACCTAGCGCTAAAAGCAGAAGATTGGTCAAGTTCTAAAGATGTCGCTCCCTACTTTTTGAATGAGGTATGGCAAGAGGCTGAAAAAATCTTGACCGACAAAGGACGGTACCCTGCTGAAGGTGGTTGGACCATTAAGACTACGCTTGACTTGAAGCATCAAAAGACCGCTGAAGATGTTATTGCGAACAGAATGCCTGAGAATGAGTTACAGCTCGGATTCGTTTCGATGAAACCCGAGACGGGTGAAGTGACGGCAATGGTTGGTGGTAGGAGTTTTGCTGATAGCCCATTTAACCGGGTGACCCAGGCAAAGCGGCAGCCCGGTTCTGCCATGAAGCCCATATTGTATGCGGCGGCTTTGGAGGACGGGTTTAATCCCCTTACGTATATCTCGACAGAGCAGACAATTTTCACGTATGACGGTGGTCGTTCTTCATATGAACCGAGCAACGTGAACGGTAAATTCGGGGACCACCCGATTTCGCTTGCGCAGGCCGTCGCAGTGTCTGACAACATTTACGCTGTGAAAACGCTGGAAGAGGTTGGATACAAAAAGTACAATGCAATGGCGGAAAACCTAGGAATCAATGTGAAGTTTCCGGAGTCACCTGCGGTCGCGCTCGGGACGTCCTCTGTAACGCTTTTTGAAATGACGAGTGCGTATAACCGAGTCGCCTCTGGCGGAAAGAAAGTGGAACCCGTGATGATTTTATCCATTGAAGATTCTCGCGGAAAACTTGTATACGAGCATCCTGAACAAACAAAAAAGCGAGCGATGACAGAGCAGAACGCTTTTGTGTTGACGCATTTATTGACCGGCATGTTTGACCCTGTATTCAATGATTATTTGACATCTACTGGGATTTCAATGCGGGCGAAGCAATCTCGTCCTTATGCCGCTAAGTCAGGAACGACGATTTCCGATCAATATTTGATTGGTTATTCACCAACGCTGACGGCGGGCATATGGACAGGCTACGACGTCGGGAAACAGTTGGAAAATGCAATCGATAAATCTGTGTCGAAGCAGATTTGGATTGAATTTATGGAAGGTGCTCATGAAGGATTGATGTCTGAGCCTTTTCTTCCGCCAAAGGGCGTGAAAGGCGTGACTGTAGATATCGAAACAGGTGGATTGGCGGTTGAAGGGTGCAGCAAGCAGCGGCTTGTTTATATGAAAGAGAAGGACGTTCCGAAGCAACTCTGTACGGATAAAACGTTGCGTGAGTCACGGATGACTGGTTCGAAGAAAGAGAAGGAGTTCGAGTTGTTCCCATTTTCATTTTTTGAGTGATGTTGGGGTCTAATGATGCGCTTGCTTGAGCGGATTCTACTCTTGCTTGATCACATTCAGGCTCGCTTGAGCGGATTCGGCTCTTGCTTGATCACATTCGAGCTTGCTTGAGCGGGTTCGGCTCTTGCTTGATCACATTCAGGCTCGCTTGAGCGGATTCTGCTCTTGCTTGATCACATTCGAGCCCTCTTGAGCGGATTCTGCTCTTGCTTGATCAAACTTGAGCTCAATTGATCAGATTCGTCTTTGATTATAGCGGTCATCCGAATGAATGGAGCACTTCACCTGTAGCACATGCTGAAATTGGCACAACACAACAAAAAAAGCTTCCTGCCTGTTGGGTCTAACGGGCGGGAAGCTTTTTTGTCGGGCGAACCCGAGTGTCCTAGCTCACAATTGCAAGCTAACCTTAGTTTACTTCGTTTTGTCGTGACATTCAACTACCTATTGTCGACTTTCAGTGATTTTTCTACCTATTTCATAAATGAGGAGACGATTCACTGAGATCGATGTGAAGTTTTGGTTCACTGTTGCTCCACATGTCTTCATTGTGCTCTTTAAGGAAGTCCGCTAGAATTTTTTTCGACTTTTCATCCATGTTATCGACGATAATGCGGCGCTTCATGGATTTATCCATCAAATTCACGTGATCAGCGAGCAACTTGTAGCCACGACGTTTTGCGCGGTTGACAATCATTTCACAAGACGTAACTCCCGCATAATACGGTCCCTTTTCATTAAAATCGATTGTGACCCAGACGAGCCAGTAGAGCTTGCCGCCTTCAGAGTCTTCTCGATTTGTTGTGAACTTGATACCCCGCTCGATGTCGCTCTTCGCATGCATTGCGCCTATTTCGATGGAAGCGAGCTCTTCTTCTGTGTCAACCATGACAGGTGTGATGTTTTCCAACGATAGCGATCCGATGCCGAATCCTTTGTGGCCATCTGTTGGGTCGTTCTTTATAATGGTGAACCCTAACTTTTGTTTCGGTTTTTGTTCGTCTGCCATTTCCGCAAACCCCTTTCTATCTGGTAGTATATCTACTATACCGAAATTAATGGAAAGGTGGAAATTGTATGCCGTATGTAACTGTAAAGATGTTGGAAGGTCGCACGGAAGAACAAAAGCGTGCGATGGTGGAAAAAGTGACGGAAGCGGTCATGGAAACTGCCAATGCACCACGGGAAAACATTGTGGTGTTCATCGAAGAAATGCCAAAAAATCATTATGCCGTTGGTGGAAAACGATTGAGCGACCAATAAGAAAAGCCGGACGTAGCAAGGAATCCCCTTGCGCATCCGGTTTTTTTTGTGGAATGAATTATGCGACAGCACAGGCTGACATTTCTGCGATAAATGCAAATGCAGCATCCATTTCCTCATCTGAGAAATTCAATTTGTTCTTGACGATACGGACCTTTTCGATTTGCTCGGTACGCTCTAAGTGATCGAAATAAAGCAACGTAGAGACGAGTTCCAAGAAGCGTGAACTCTGGTCATTCAACTTGCTGATGCATGGCGCAAGTGATTGCTTTGGAGCGTCCCCCGTTTCTGAAAACTTAAGTCCGTCTTCGGTTACTTGGTATGTGTATTGGACGTATGACCCTTTGTCTGTGCATGTTTCATCCAAAAAGCCCATCTCACACAACTCTTCGACGCGCAACGTCAGCTCCTCTGAATAGGGGCCGTACATGTGCAATTCGTATTTCTCTACGAAGGAAAACTCCATCTTTTTCAATATGTAGACCATCTTCTGTAGTTTCTTTCTTCCATTGACTTCATCCGCCAGGGAAATCATCTGAACGATTTTCGCGTGTTCCGCAAGCATTGCGCTCGCTCCTTTCTAGCCTCTTACTAGCTGTAAAATTTCTTTATATAGAGGATTGTCCTCTTGTCCTGCTTCAAGTATGTCTTCAGGGAAATAGATTTTGTGGTCCGTTCGCCTTTTGCCGGAAATGGCATCGACGATATCGGATGACCGTGACAGTTCGCTCAACTCCCCATTTGGCAGTTGTAAGTAGATCGGAACGCGTTCGTTTTCTTCTCCTGGGCGATAAAAATCATATGGTAAATCGGAAGAAGAGTCCGTAACTAAATAATATTCGGGATCAATGCCCGCTTCTTTGAATAATGAATCGAGTTGACCGATTTTGCGATATTCTTTCGCAGGATCGAACTCGGCATATTGAAATAGCTTTCGATTAATGAATCGACGGCATAAGTCAGATAGAATTGGGTCTTGTTCTTTCATCCAAAGCTGGAAATATGTAAATAAGACTCCTTCGTCCAACGAGATATAATCTTCGATTGTAATGGTTTTATCGAAAAAAGACCGGAATGGTACAGGGTCTTGTAGGAACTGATAGCCATCTTTATATAGCGCTTTTGCGCGGTGCAAAATCTTGATGAGAATCACTTCTGCACTACGGGAAACGGGATGGAAATAGACTTGCCAGTACATTTGGTAGCGACTCATGATGTAATCTTCGACAGCGTGCATGCCGCTTGACTTGATGACGACTTGTTCTTCTGCAGGACGCATAACGCGCAAAATTCGCTCCATATCGAAATGTCCATATTGAACGCCTGTGTAATAGGCATCCCGCTGCAAGTAATCCATACGGTCTGCGTCGATTTGGCTGGATATCAAACTGATGACAAGCTTGTCCTTGTACGTTTTACCGACGACATCAGCTACACGTTGCGGGAACTCAGGACTGACGCGACTTAACACTGCGTTCACTTCCGTATCCCCTAACAAAATCGCTTGTGTAAACTTCTCGTGGTCCAAATCGAATACTTTCTCGAACGCATGTGAAAACGGTCCATGACCGAGGTCATGCAGGAGTGCTGCGCACAGTGCGACCAGGCGTTCATCCTCATTCCACTCAGGACGTCCTCCGAAGCCGCTATCAATGATGCGACGGACAATTTCATAGACGCCGAGCGAGTGTTGGAATCGACTATGCTCCGCTCCGTGAAAGACGAGATACGTTGTGCCAAGCTGCCGAATTCTGCGCAGTCGCTGAAATTCCCGGGTGCCTATGACATCCCAAATGACGCGATCTCTCACGTGAATATAGCGGTGTACCGGGTCTTTGAACACCTTTTCTTCTGCCAGTTTCTCATGCTCGTACGACATATCGCACCTCCGTTCAACGTTTATCCAGTATACCAAAAATCAGCAAGTTCGACAGCTGCAAAAGGCACATTCGAAAAAAGATGAAAGTATCAATCTTTTGTTCTGTATAAAATTCTCGCGTGCTGTCCATGCTGTCAGTAGAAAGAGAGAACGAATTATGGGAGGCATTGGAGATGGTAAAAATTAGACAAGACGCATGGTTGGAAGAAAATGACACGTTATTAGCAGAGACAGTATTACGTCACGTACGAGAAGGCAGCACGCAACTAAGTGCATTTGAAGAAGTCGGGGATGCATTGAACCGAACTGCAGCGGCATGTGGATTTCGTTGGAACGCTGTTGTAAGACAAGACTATGAGAAAGAATTGTCACAAGCGAAGAAAGAACGGAAGCAAGCATTGCGAGTCCTTGGTACAGACTTCAAACGTCGTGCGACACCTCTTTACTCGGTTCAAACGAATGAAGAAGAACAACGCGCGGTATCTGTTCCCCTTTCTGCACTTTCCATGGATACAGTGATTGCATTCCTAATTCGCATGCATCACTCAGGTGGTATTAATAATGATGCGCTGCGTTGGCAGCAAACTGCAAAAACTGCTCAGACCCGCGTTGCTGAGCTTGAAAACATGGTGGAGCGTCTGAAAAAAGACAATAAATCCATTCGCGATGACTATGAGCAATTTGTTGAAATTATGAACCGAGCGCGTCGTCTCGTTACATTGAACGAAGAAGGCGAGCATACCGCTCCCGCTTTCAAAATGGAGCAAAACGGAAATTTAATCTCTAAAGAACCCCCTATTCATTAAAATAGGCGGTTCTTTTTTTATGAATTCGTTAACTTCGAGCGATCATTTTGGCGTTCCGTTCGACGACGCGATTCAAGTAATACGTATAGAGTTCCATTTCCTCATCGCGGAAACCGCCAGACTGGACGTTTTCTGCAAGCACGTTCAACTGGTGTTGAATTCGCAAGTTGACATCTTGGACAGTGAGCGGCTGGTCGAGTAATTCGGATAACGATGCCATTGTTTCCGGTTGAATCACAGGGTAGGCAAATTTCGTAATCTCTCCACCTAGTCCAGTTTCATACAACTCTTTCACGATTGCTGCCCGCTCGCTACCGCTGCCTTCGATACATAGATAGACTTGGACGGCGACGCCTTGTCGTAATCGACGCTGGGAGATTCCAGCGAACTTCTTACCATCGATGCTAAGATCATAACTTCCAGGACAATACGATCCTACGATTTCATAGGCCTCGATCCTGTCACCTGTTTCCGGGAACAGCATGCGGATAAATTCCAGCATGACGTCGTAGCCGACCGAGATATCGATTGAACCGTTCTGTTCAGATAATACTATGGAAATGTTGAGCACTCCACTATCGAGGACGACCGCAAGTCCTCCTGAATTTCGGACGATTGTTTTATATCCTGCTTCATGGATGGCCGGTAATGCACGTTCTAGATGTGGGAGACGATGATCCTGAACGCCGAGAACAATTGTATGATCATGCACCCATGTACGGACGGTTGGTGCACTTTGTAGTTGTCCGACTAGCTGGCAAAGTGTATCGTCTGCTGCGAACGATTCTAATGCAGATCGACTTTTAGCCGTTAGGGATTCATCTATATAACGCCATGTCGGGATGGACAAATATGATTCAATTGCTGTCATAAGTAGACTCCTGTTTGTGAATGTTTTAGTTTGATTATCCTCAGTCTACACCACAATTCATTCCTCTTCCACTCGCTGTGTGGTGTCGAATTCGTGACATCCGGTTTCTTGGCTGAATTGAAGTTGTCCGTTATGGTACACTGAGAAAAGAACGGCTGCCTCGGGGGTTTTTCTCCGTCCACCCGTACGAATCTCAATTTAAAGGAGTTCGATTTTTCATGATTGAAGCAGCACAAACGCTGGATGGCTGGTATGTATTACACGACTTCCGTACTATGGACTGGACCTCTTGGAAACTTATTTCCAAAGAAGAGCGCCAGCATGCGGTTGACGAGTTCGTCGCATTTCTAGACAAGCTGAACGTAGCGGATGAAAACAAAACAGGCAGCCATGCATTTTATACAATCGTCGGTCAAAAAGCCGATTTCATGCTCATGACGTTGCGCCCAACGATGGACGAATTACAACAGCTTGAAGCGGAATTCAATAAACTCACGATCGCAGACTTCACTCTTCCTGCGTATTCGTACGTATCCGTAGTGGAACTCTCTAACTACTTAGCTGGTGGGGATTCTGATGAAGATCCATACCAGAACCCATACGTTCGCGGACGTTTGTATCCTGAACTTCCACGCAGCCAATACGTCTGCTTCTACCCAATGGACAAGAAGCGCGAAGGCGACGTCAACTGGTACATGCTTGATATGGATATCCGCAAAGAAATGATGCGCAGCCATGGCTTGATTGGCCGCAGCTACGCTGGCAAAGTGAAGCAAATCATCTCCGGTTCTGTCGGTTTCGACGACCACGAGTGGGGCGTTACACTATTCGCGGACGACGTGCTTCAGTTCAAGAAATTAATCTATGAAATGCGTTTTGACGAAGTGAGCGCGCGCTACAGCGAGTTCGGCGAGTTCTTCGTAGGAACAATTTTACAGGATGACACACGCGCCGATTTCTTCGTGGTGTGAGGTAGATTTGAATGTGAGCCGCCCTTGGGGGAATCCCCAGGGCGTTTTTTTGTGGTTATGGGGAGTTTTCTGGGGTTTATGAGTAGATTCCAGGGCTTATGATCACTTTTCGCGATTTATGAGCACTTTCCAAGGGTTATGATCACTTTTTGCAATTTATGAGCACTTTCCAGAAGTTATGATCACTTTTCGCGTTTTATGAGCGCTTTCCAGGGCTTATGATCACTTTTCGTGTTTTATGAGCACTTTCCAAGGGTTATAATACTTTTTGCAATTTATGAGCACTTTCCAGAAGTTATGATCACTTTTCGCGATTTATGAGCTCTCCTCTAGCTCTCTATCCGCCAACCACGGAATACACATAGTTTTATTCGTACAAATTCACAAATACATCGAAAATCCAACAAAAAAACGCTTCGCAAGGCGAAGCGCAGCCAATCAATCTTGGTTTTACTTGGCAAGTGTATAAGTGGTTGCTTTACGAGTACCGACTTTTTGAAGTAGCGGGCTGGACAGTAGCCGTTTTGCTGTATGGCGGCATGTCAAACCTGTGAATCCACAAAACTCCCGGTTCGTCAGCGACTTTCCAACAAGCATGAAGTACTCTTCGATTGCCTGTTCATAAGGTACCCTACTCTTATGACTACACAGTGGACAGCTCCATACGTCACCTTCACGCACGACGACTTGTTCATTCGGACAATTACAGCAAAGAACCCCATTATTCAATTCAGTAGGATGAATTCCATACCTCGAAGTTAGCGGGAATGGATCATAATCTTGGTGATGTTTTAGGAATATGTCCGCAACTTTTTGGATATCTTGCTTGGATAGTATGGAAGACTCGAGAGGTAATTCTCTAAAAAAAGCAGGCGCTTCGTAATTCGGTAGGATCGGCATAGTTGGTTGCTCTTCGATGAGGATTTCGTTGTTGTGCGCAAACGTGATGAGGCCAGTTACTGGTAGATGAATGTCAAATGCGCTAAGCCAATTGTTCAAAAAATGAATTTTGCGCTCGACTTCTGAAATTGGATTTCTAAATACAGCACGAGCACCGGTTTGCGACTCTTTTAGAAATTGAGTAGGATTCGCTTTGACTATGATTTTATCTGCAATATTTTTGACTTCAGTAATAATAATTCTATCGGGTGCAATAAATAAAGAATCAATTTGAAATTGCACACCATTTTGCTGAAGACTGAGGTCATGCAAGATCGCATGGGGAAAATCAGTATGGACTTCTTTCATGCAGCGGTCGTATTCTTGCTCACCTCCATATCCGGCACGTACTTTGTATAATTCATCCTGGATAAATCGGTACTTTTCGTGTGTGGAAGATAATCTGCTTGCGAGTGATTGCAGTCCTTCTAACTGCTTCGGTTTTGTTCGTTGTTTATAGAGCATGGACACCCTTCCTTTCTATTTCATTGAGTGTAGCTTTTTCCCAGACTGATTGGAATAGCTTTTGCCAAGTTAGCATTTTGCGCTATTCTTGAGGGTTAAACTTGAAGTTTAGTGGCCCATTTCTTCACTTAAAAGCACTCCTTCTTCCAAAGTGTAGCGCTTGAACCATTGTAAGGGCTTGATTGGTTGGCGCTTCGCTTATTTTTAGTAATGTCTTATGGAATAGGGTTCATTTCTGAGATATGGATGATTTTTTTGAGGATTTCTAGTGACTTATGAGCAATTTTGCAGAGTTTATGATCACTTCTCACGCTTTATGAGCACTTTCCAGGTTTTATGATCACTTCTCACGCTTTATGAGCACTTTCCAGGTTTTATGATCACTTCCCACACTTTATGAGCACTTTCCAGAGTTTATGATCACTTCTTACGCTTTATGAGCACTTTCCAGAGTTTATGATCACTTCTTACGCTTTATGAGCACTTTCCAGAGTTTATGATCACTTCCCACGCTTTATGACCACTCTCCACACTTTATTAATGCCTCAACAAATTACGAGTACTTCGTAATGCTTGGTATGTTTCCGTCACTCCGTTCATAGGATACCTGTGAGGGGGTTATCGTGTGGCGGTGATTAAGACGACGGATAAGCATATCGATTTGCTGGCGCGCTTGATGCGAGCGGAAGCCGAAGGCGAAGGCCAGCTCGGGATGCTCATGGTCGGTAATGTTGGTGTAAACCGGGTTCTTGCGGACTGCCTGGACTTCACAGATATTCGCGACCTGGAGGATATGGTATTCCAGCGACCCGGTGGCTTTGAGGCAACGACGAAAGGTTACTTTTATCAACGCGCCCGTGAGGTAGATCGCAAATTGGCACGGCGTGCGGTCAATGGAGAACGGTTCTCGCCTGCAGAACGGTCTCTCTGGTTTTTCATGCCCGCAGGAGATTGCCCAGAACAATGGTACGGACAATACAATACGGGCCGATACAAATCACACTGTTTCTTCTCGCCAACCGCACAAGATTGCCCAAGAGTTTAACTTTGAAAGGATGATGATTTGGTTCAATATCAATGGACACCTAACTATCAGCAACCGCAATATCAATATCCACAACAACCGCAACAGCAACAAAACGTACCGCCGCAAGTCACCATTCCGAGCGGACGTCCGCCAGCGGGCGCATTTCGCGAAGAATCATACATCGAGAATATTTTACGATTAAACCGTGGCAAGGTCGGAACATTCCACTTTTCATTTGAAAATGCTACGGAGGCTGGTACGAACGTAAAAGCAGTCACGGGGATGGTCGAGGCAGCTGGTCGTGACCATGTGATTTTAAGTGAACAAAGTACTGGCAAACGATTCCTCTTCCCGATGATTTACTTCGATTATGCGGAATTCAACGAAGAGCTCAATTACTTCCCTCAGCGACCATGACAAAAAAACACCTGCATTCCCTCAATTCGAGAGGGTGCAGGTGTTTTCATTTCATTAATTGCCAAACTTTGAGGCTGCTACAATAAGCATAATCCAACCGGCGATGAATGCAACGCCACCTATTGGTGTAATGGCACCGAGGATGCCGATTCCCGACAAGCTCAGTACATACAGGCTACCGGAGAAAATGATAATTCCAGCTAACAGGAGATACCCTGCCCACGATAATGCGGTAGATGATCCGAAAAGTGCAGGGCTCATCAAAATTCCGATTGCGAGTAAAGCGATCGCATGAAACATTTGATAGTGAACCGCTTTCTCCCAAACATCCAAATAATGTGCAGATAATCTGTCAGCTAAGGCGTGCGCGCCAAAAGCTCCGAGAGCAACTGCAATAGCACCGTTTACTGCACCTGCGATAATGAAAAATGGCATGTTGTATTCCCTCTTTCCGAGTAATTTACATCAAAAATCAAACAGCGAACCGCCATTTGCATCTTCTTCTACTAAAACTTTTCCCTCAAGACTAGATTGCACTGGAGCGGAGATTGTCTTTTTAATGGGCTCCATTCCAGTTGGAGAAGCACCTGCACCTGCATTACTTCCAGACAAAAACTTCAACTCACCTTCAGATGATGGCAACTGCGCTGTCTTCTCTCCAAGTATCAAACCGCATAGCGACTGCATCGCTGCAATCGATTCGCGCATCGCCGCTTCATCAGACGTCGTTTTCGCATATGTCAGTTGTCGTTGTAATTCTTCTAGAACACGGTTTGTTGAAATCATGCGCCACCGCTTCCTTTCTTCGGTTCAAACTTCATGCATTCCATCCCTGAGGAACGCAGAACAACTGCAGAAGGCAACTCGCGCGTTTTAAACCCATACGCTTTGCAACCACGGGGATGCTTCGGGTCCCACGTGACGTAGAAATGACAGCATTGAAAACAATTCACAGCCATAACAACGGCCGCCTCCCTTCCTTAGCATTCAACTCAATTATTACTGCTCTGTCTTGCACCAATCAATCTCGGTTTCTCCCCAGGAAGCGAGTTGTTCGTTCGTTTTCGAAAACGGACGCGACCCGAAGAATCCTCGATTCGCACTGAGCGGACTTGGATGCACTGACTCAATGGTAACATGCTTTGTCAAATCGATCAGTCGCTTCTTCTCTTGTGCTGGACGCCCCCAGAGTATAAACACAATCGGTTCGTCGCGGTCAGACAGCTTCCGGATCACTTCATCCGTGAACGTCTCCCATCCTTGCTTACGATGAGAATGCGCTTCTCCCGCGCGTACAGTCAAAACGGTATTCATCAAAAGCACGCCTTGCTCCGCCCATCCTAGCAACGAGCCCGATTCAGGAACGGAACAGCCGATGTCGCTCGCAAGCTCTTTAAATATGTTACGCAAACTTGGGGGTATTTTGACGCCGGGTTGCACCGAAAAACTTAAGCCATGTGCTTGTCCGACTCCGTGGTAAGGGTCTTGTCCCAAAATGACTACTTTCACCGATTCAAATGGGGTGTATCCGAATGCGTTCCATATATTATCCATTTCAGGATAGACGTTTTGCTCTGCATATTCTTTCTTCAAAAAATCACGCAACTGTGCATAGGACTGGGCTTCAAATGCTTCTTGGAGCACTGCATCCCACTGACTTTCAAATTGTGGTTTCAACTCATTCACTCCTCAAACTGGATCGTCACGTCATAGCCTGCAAGTGAAAACATCTCGTGAAGCGTCTGTTCCGCATTTTTCTCAGCAGTTTCCAACACGCCTTGTCCAGCGCTTTCTTCGCGAATCAACTTCTTCGCTTCTTCAGCAAGTTCATACGCTTCTGTGATGTCGGCTTTCTCTCTGAATACTCCTTCAAACGAGTACACTTCAACTTGGTCGAAGAAAATTTCAGCTCCTCCAAGGAATTCAGGTTTTGGCAACGTGAGTGTTGCAGTTTTATCGGCCTCATTAATATCCATGTCTTTCTTGCTCACTGTTGATAAATCCACACCGGCCTTGATAGCGCCTGGGATCACAACAAGCAGTTGGCGTTTCGTACCAGGCAGATTGAGTCCGATACTTTGTCCGAACAGCTGGTTATCTTGGCGTTCAATGATGACTTTTGTATAGGCTTCCGCAGTTGCCATTTCGTTCAAGTCTTGGATTTGCTCTAGGAAACTTGTTTTTTGTTCGGTGTATGTGCTTCCTTGCTTCAATAAATAGAAAGCGATAAACGGTAGTGAAGCAATGAGCAGGATCGCGATTAGTGCCATAATGAGAAACGATTTGCGCCATAGCGAGAAGAATAGCGTAAGAATGTGCCATAGACTTCTTCGTTTCTTTTTCGGTCGTGCGAAAGCTTCTTCCATCGTAACTGCACTTTCTTTGTCCGACGCTTTTAACTCTCTCAGTAACTTCTCGATTTCTTCCAGTTTCCGCTCGTCATTCGAGTTGTTATCGTTCTTCATGTCAGTCCCCCTTTGCAACAGCGATTCTAGCTATTGGTCTTTCTTTATAGTTGATAAAAAACAGCCTTAATCGGTACGTACAGTTTGCAGGAAAGTTCCCGTGCAGACAAGTATTCCGTCGTGGTATGATGGCGCGAAGGAGGGATTGCCTTGTCCAACGTTCCGATTCGTGAAAAAGTGAAGCGTATTGCAGAAGCCGCAAAAGATGGAGAATCGTATACTGAGTCCTCAAAAAGTGCAGGAATGCTTTTCTTTTACGGCATCTTCGGCATCGCTATGTTGTTTCTCATTGCGCTAACAATCGGTCTCGCACAAGGAGACCATTATATAGGAAGTGCAATCTGTTTAGTCGCAGGAGGCGGCCTTGGATTCATCCTTCTCAAGCTGGCACGTGCATAATTCGCACAATTTGTATTTGCTTTTCTGATTGAGTACACTTAAGTATACCCTATTCGTAAAGGAGTCCTCTATAATGACGTTGAAAAAGACTTTGACAATTGCAGGATCAGATACTTCCGGCGGCGCCGGCATACAGGCAGACCTTAAAACTTTCCAAGAACTTGGTACATATGGCATGACTGCATTGACAGTTGTCGTCACAATGGATCCGGACAAGCATTGGAGTCACAATGTCTACTCCCTTCCAATCGATGTGATCAAATCGCAAATCAAAACAGCCCTTTCCACTGGCATCGATGCCATTAAAACAGGCATGTTAAGTACAGAAGAAGTCATTCAAACTGCAGGAGAAGCAATTGCTGAATCCGAGCTATCACACGTCGTGATTGACCCTGTTATGGTTTGTAAGGGGGAAGACGAAGTGCTGAACCCTGGAACTGTCGACGCAATGATTGAATACTTACTTCCACGTGCTGAAATCGTAACGCCAAACTTGTTCGAAGCTGGACAGCTTGCAGGTATGAAAACTCCTAGCACAATCGAGCAGATGAAAGCGACTGCTGAGAAGATTCATTCTCTCGGCGCACGCAATGTCGTCATCAAAGGCGGCAAGCAGCTGCAGCACGATAAAGCAGCAGACTTGTTCTATGACGGGAAAACCCATCTTTTATTGGAATCCGAAAAAACGGATACTCACTATAACCACGGCGCAGGCTGTACGTTTGCCGCTGCAATTACAGCAAACTTAGCAAACGGACAAGATATTAAAGATGCAGTAATTGAAGCAAAAGCGTTCGTTGCTGCTGCAATCGCTAACGGCTGGAAATTGAACGAGTATGTAGGACCTGTCATGCACGGAGCTAAAAACCGTTATGGTGGACCTGAAATTACGACAACTGAAGTTTAAGTTTTTCAAGCACTGGTGGGACTTGTCCTTCCGTGCTTTTTTGTTGCTGAAACTGCATAATCGCAATTGCTTCGCTTACCGGATATAATTGAAGGCAGAGTAAAAAAGAAGCCAGAGGAGGAAGACATGTGGAACTTGTACAACGAGATCAGCTACAGAGCTTGATCGATTCCTTTGCGGGCAAAGATGTCTACATTCATTTGGAGACGACAAACGGCTCTTATGCTGCGCATTTTCAGGAAGGATTCTTTAACGCGGGTGCGTTCATCCGCAATATCGTCGTGAACTATGAACTTGGAAAAGTGGCGGGCGACTCCCCTCACCGGATCGGGTTGAAACTACCTTCGGGGTGGATTTACGCGCAAGGAATTACACACTATGAATTGGACGAACACGGACGTCTGCTAATGGCGGGTTTAGGACCAGATGGTAAATTGGCTGTATCCCTCGAAATTAGCGAAACTCCGTTCACGTATTAACAAAAGGAGGACCAATAGAGATGGAAAAAGAACGTCACGTATTAGTCATTTTCCCACACCCGGATGATGAAGCATTCGGTGTTTCGGGTACAATCGCAACCTATATTGAAATGGGCGTCCCTGTGACATACGCTTGTTTAACACTCGGTGAAATGGGACGAAATCTTGGAAATCCCCCATTTGCCAACCGCGAAACGTTACCAATGATCCGTAAAAAAGAGCTCCAAGCATCGGCTGACGCTATGGGACTAACGGATTTACGTATGATGGGCCTTCGCGACAAGACTGTAGAGTTTGAGGACGATGAGAAAATGGTGAAGCTCGTTGCAGACTTGATAGAAGAATTAAATCCTTCACTGATCATCTCGTTCTATCCAGGATTGTCTGTACACCCTGATCATGATGCTACAGGACGCGCAGTTGTTGAAGCGATCCGTAGAATGTCAGAATCCGAGCGTCCTAAGTTGTATACGATTGCATTCGACAATAAAACAGTAGAAGTTATCGGACATCCAGACGTACACCACGATGTGTCTGGAGTGACAGAGAAAAAGCTCGGAGCGATGAATGCTCATGCATCTCAAACTGTTTGGATGATGGAAGATATGCAAAAACGTCTGGACGCGGAAGATGCTGATGCGTTAAGATGGTTAAAGACAGAACATTTCTACACATACACCTTTTAAGTAAGGAAACCGCTTTCAATGCGGTAGTTCTCGGTTCACTAGTTTTCCAGCTAGTGAATCCGGGTATACATATAGAGCTTTGGAGAAAATTTCTAGTTTACTTTTCGGTATTCATTCATTATCATGAATAAATATACATAGTATGCATTACTAATTGCGAAGGAGCTCATCCATGAAAAAAGCGTCTTTATCCAACTGGTTATTGTTTTTAGTACCATCTATCATCGGGGTCATTCTGTTTATGATCCCACTGAAAATCGGTGATGGCTGGAAAGTTCCGATTGCTTTTCTAGCTGACAAACTCTCTGGTCTTGTGGAACCTGCTATGCCGTTTGCCGCGATGGTCCTCATTATTGTTTCAGCAGTTGGTTCTGTGATCTTCTTGTTTGTCCAAAAAGACGAAGGTGCCAAGCCGACTTTCGCCCAAACGTTGTTCAAAGTGACACCGTTCTGGACATTGACGCGCGTAGTTGGTGCTGTTTTCGCTGTAATGGTGACTTACAAACTCGGACCTGAAGCGATCTGGAGTGAAAATACGGGCGGAATGTTACTATCACCTGATGGACTCGTTTCGTTCTTATACACCATTTTCCTATTCGCAGGTTTGTTCTTGCCATTATTATTAAATTTTGGATTGCTCGAGTTTTTCGGAACGATGATGGTGAAAATCATGCGTCCGTTATTCAAGCTTCCTGGCCGATCCTCCATTGATGCACTGACGTCTTGGGTTGGAGACGGGACAATCGGTGTCTTGTTGACGAGTAAACAATACGAAGATGGACATTATACGAAACGGGAAGCAGCCGTTATTGCAACGACGTTCTCGATCGTTTCGATTACATTCTCTCTTGTTATCATTAAGACTGTTGGTCTTGAAAACTACTTCGTTCCGTTTTATGCAACGGTTGCAGTGGTGGGTCTTGTCCTCGGTCTCATTATGCCAAGAATCTATCCTCTTTCGAAGAAACCTGATGAGTTCATCGATGGCTCTCCGCAGACTGGAACTGAGGAAAGTCTACCAGAGGGGTATAATGTATTCTCTCACGGAATTGAAAACGCGCTCGCAACTGCGGATAAAAACCGTTCGCCAGGTAAAATTGTTGGCGACGGATTCCGAAACGTACTTGATATGTGGATTGGCGTAGCACCAATCGTTATGGCATTCGGTACGATTGCAACGATGCTTGCAGAGTATACAAGTCTATTTACGATTCTTGGGAAGCCATTTGTTCCATATTTAAATCTGCTTCATATTCCTGAAGCAGCTGAAGCCGGTTCACTTATGGTTGTCGGGATTACAGATATGTTCTTGCCTGCTCTTCTTGCAGACGGTATGATTTCTGATCCGATTACTCTTTTCACAGTGGCGACCGTCTCTGTCGTTCAGCTAATCTACTTGTCTGAAGTCGGTGGTTTGATTCTAGGAACTAAGATTCCCGTCAACATCTGGGATTTGATTGTGATTTTCTTACTTCGTACGATCATCGCGCTACCAATCGTGGCGGGCGTTGCCCACTTGTTATTTTAATAGAAATTAAAATCACCCCTATGCAGCTAGTTAGTTGCATAGGGGTGATTTTTTGTTTTAGGGAGTGCTTGGTTGGTCGCGAGATTAGATGATGAGTGAATAGGGTTTCGCTTCCGCGGGCGTGTGGTGGCTGAGAGTATGAGCACTTTCCCAGGCTTATGATCACTTTTCACGCTTTGTGAGCACTTTCCCACGTTTATGATCACTTTTCATGCTTTATGAGCTCTTTCCCAAGGTTATGATCACTTTTCACGCTTTATGAGCACTTTTCCAGGTTTATGATCACTTTTCATGCTTTATGAGCACTTTCCCTTGTTTATGATCACTTTTCACGCTTTATGAGCACTTTCCCAAGTTTATGATCACTTTTCACGCTTTATGAGCTCTATTCCAGGTTTATGATCACTTTTCATGATTTATGAGCACTTTCCCAGGTTTATGATCACTTTTCATGCTTTATGAGCACTTTCCCAGGTTTATGATCACTTTTCACGCTTTATGAGCTCTTTCCCTTGTTTATGAGCATATGCACCCTATCTCCCACGCAAAAACCCGCTCGCACCAGTATTTAACGGTACGAGCGGGTTCATTTTATCAAGCATTCACTTTTTCACGAATCTTTTCTAGCATATCTACTACCATCGCATCGAGGTCATAAGTAGATTTGAAGCCCCACTCAGATTCTGCTACAGATGTATCAAGAGAGTTTGGCCAGCTATCTGCGATTGATTGGCGAACCGGATCGACATCATAACTAATTTCAAACGTTGGGATGTGCTTTTGGATAGCTGCTGCCAGCTCGGATGGCTCGAAGCTCATCGCAGTTACGTTGAAAGCGTTACGATGTTTCAAGTTAGCTGCATCGGTTTCCATTAAGTCCACAATCGCTTGCAACGCATCTGGCATATACATCATATCCATGTACGTACCTTCCGCGATGAATGACGTATACTTGCCTTCTTCTACCGCTTTATAGAAAATATCTACTGCATAATCAGTTGTGCCGCCACCTGGTTGCGCAACGTATGAAATGAGTCCAGGGAATCGAACACCACGTGTATCGACGCCGAACTTTTGATAATAATAATCACAAAGCAATTCACCAGACACTTTGTTCACTCCATACATCGTTGTAGGGCGTTGGAATGTATCTTGTGGTGTGTTTTCTTTTGGAGTCGATGGTCCAAATGAGCCGATCGAGCTTGGTGTGAAGAACTGAAGATCCAATTCACGTGCTGTCTCCAGCGCATTCACTAGTCCTCCCATGTTCAGGTTCCAAGCGAGCATCGGGTTCTCTTCCGCTTTTGCGGAAAGCAATGCCGCCATGTGCATGAGCGTGTCTGCTCCGAATTCTTTTGCAATTCGGGTCATTTTTTCACCCTCAGTTACGTCAAGAATTGCGAAAGGTCCATTCATTTCTGTTTGCGGCTCGCGAATGTCTGTTGCCAACACATTGTCGACACCATATTCCGCTCGCAATTTGGTAATCAGCTCTGAACCGATTTGACCGAGTGCTCCGGTCACCATAATTTTTTTCATCGTGTATTCCCCCTATGAATGTTTGTCTTTTTGGAGAGGACAGTTCGTGTTTATCAAATAAAATATCCAGTTTCAATAACTGAAACTGATTATAAACTGTTCTGCTGGAAAATACAATTCATTGAATAACGTTTCCATCAGTTGTCGGAATTGTATGGTATAATGTTGGTAACTGGAGGGTGTATAGCTTGAAAGATAATCCATTTCTTATCCAAGGAGTTGCCCGTTGGCTTTTATTATTTGGCGGTGGAGTTCTCCTTACCGTGGTGCTACTATTTGCAAATATTCCTTTTTGGGCCGTGTTCGCTATTGTAATAGTTGTATATATGTCGATTACACTCGGATGGCCGATTTATATCATTTATGTAACGAAGGATATGGACAAAATCGATAAGTTTTTGACGAGGAATCGTTCAAATACCCTTTTCGCTTATGCCTATGCTATTGCCCATGAAACGGACGAAACGATCATAGAAACAATCGAAACCATACTACAAACTCACAAACAACCTAAAGTTCAAGCAGTTTACGCAGCGAATCTTGCTGTTTGGCAACAAGATGTAGAGGCATTGCACCGTCTATCCATTCACTTACCAACAGCGGATTATGTGAACTACTACACGGCAAATGCCTTGTTGATGGAAGGAAATATAGAAAGTGCTCAAGCTCTACAAACTGCCATCAAAAAGCAATGGATGAAACATGCTCTTCAAGCTAGCATCGCCAAACAGTCTGGAGACCAAACTGCCTATCGCAAAGAAGTGGAGCTCTCAACTTCCCATGCCCGCGGAGTTCAGCATTATGTATTGGTGTCTCTGTTCCACCGTCAAGACCAAGTATCTCCCATTATCCAATAGGAGAGATGGCCGTGTTTTACGAAGAAGAGACTGATGTAGAGCTACATGACGGTTGCAAAGGACTGATTGTGATTGTACGTTCAGATGATCGCACCAAATATGACATCGAACTTGCAAACGGAGAATTGACCACTGTATATCATGAAGAAGTTACCCGACCTGTAAAAACTCCAACGAAATAAAAGCAGTCTGGAAGGATAAAATCCTTTCCAGACTGCTTTTTAGTTTTTAAATAAGATCGCACAGTGCGAACTCACATTTATTTTATTGGATAACACCGAGCTCTTTACCGACTTTTTCATAAATCTTAAGTGCGTCGTCGAGCATCTCTTTCGTGTGGGCAGCAGTTGGCATGTTACGTACACGGCCTGTCCCTTTTGGTACAGTCGGGAATACGATCGATTTTGCATAGACGCCTTCTTCAGCAAGACGTTTTGAGAATTGCTGTGTTAGTTTTTCTTCTCCAATGATACAAGGTGTGATCGGCGTTTCGGAGTTCCCGATATTGAAGCCGAGTTTTTTCAAGCCCGCTTTCAAATAGTCTCCGTTTTCCCACAGCTTGTCGTGAAGTTCAGTGGATGCACTGATTTTATCAAGCGCCCCCATAATTGCTGCCACGTCGCCTGGTGGTACTGCTGTCGAGAATAAGAATGGACGTGAACGAACTTTCAACCAGTCTATTAGTTTTTGTGTTCCGGCTACATAACCGCCCACAACGCCGACTGCTTTTGAAAGAGTTCCCATCTGCATGTCGATCTCTTTTTCAAGCCCGAAATGCTTCACAGTTCCTTTCCCTTTGCCAGTTACGCCTGATCCGTGCGCATCATCTACGTATGTGATGAGGTCGAATTCTTTCGCAACTTCAACAGCTCCTGGAAGGTTTGCGATATCTCCATCCATCGAGAAGACGCCATCTGTAATGTACATGACTTTTCCGTATAAACCGGACTCTGTCGCTTCTTTTGCTTTCGCACGTAGATCATCCATGTCTTGGTGCTTCACACGGATAATTTTAGCGCCCGATAGACGGCAACCGTCGATAATCGATGCGTGGTTTAATTCATCCGATAAAATCGCATCGTTTTTGTTCATGACTGCAGAAATCGCCGCCATGTTGCAGTTGAATCCAGATTGGAAGGAAATTGCAGCTTCCGTTCCTTTGAACTCAGCAAGCTTTTTCTCAAGTTCGATGTGGATATCGAGCGTACCGTTGATGGTACGCACGGCTCCCGCACCGACACCGTATTTATTCACAGCTGCAATATTAAGTTTTTTCAAGTCCTCGTCTGTCGCAAGACCTAAGTAGTTATTCGATGATAAGTTAATGAGGTCGTTGCCTTTGATTTTAATGATTGGACCATTCGGACCTTCCACTGGTTCAATTTCGTTGTAGAGTCCCTGATCTCGAAGTTCTTGCAAGTTCTCGTCTAGAAATGCGTTTAATATGTTAGACAAACTAATCTTCCTTTCAGACACATGATGCTCTTAGTGTAGCATATTTGTGCCTTTCCCCATAACCGAAGTGTGTTATGGGGCGAGGAGTTCTGTCAGCATTTCCGCTTTTCCATGGAATGCTTTCTGATCAAGCGCACTGTCCATTCCTGCATCGATAAGACTTGTCAGCCGCGCATAGGACTGCATATACCCTGCCGCATTTGCAATTGTTTCTTTGTAGCGCGGACGGATTTCATCAATCTCCTGCTCTGCTTTTTCACTAGGGGCACACATCGCGACGAGGTCCAAAATTTCATCGCCCTCTCGTTCTGCCTCATACACATGGGGCTCTGTTGCGTCGAATAGGCAAACGGACAGCTCAGGGAACTGGACCAGGTCAATACTTCCTGTATCTAACCCACACCAGCCATATAAAACATCAATACCCCTTTTTTCCGCTTCCTCTCCAAGTGCTTTCATCATAGTGGACTTGCCCGTTCCGGGAAGGGCTTTGATTAAAATTCTTCGCTTTAGAGATTTGGTGATAGATGGGAGGAAGTCATGCGCTCCTTTTGATGACAACGATCCGATAATGCGGTGTGAAACTGCGGAATCTTTTCGTAAATCCAATGTGCCAAATAATTCGCTTGCAAGCGACTGAATTTTAGCCTCGTGCGCTTGCCAATCCATACGACGGATGTTGACGTTTTCCCATTCATCATGGATGGCTTTCGCTTCAGTTAGTGCAGCGAGAGCTTTTTCCAAATAAGTGGCCGCCTCTTCAAGATGCCCAGCAATTTGAGGATTGTTTGCGCGTAATTTGGTTTCATCATAGACATCATAAAAGCTTACAACGCGGTGTTTTCCGCCAAGGTCTGTGGGTTCAAGTGGAACCGGATAAGAGGCCGCGATGTAAAAAAGTTCTGGTCCTTTCACATAAATCCCGTCTGTTTTCTCGACATGCAAGGGGCTCCTGAATCGGTCAACATCGTATCCTCTTTTTACATAATAGACTGCGAGCTCATTCAATATACTAGATAGCGCAAATGTAGGTGGTGATTTAATGAACACCGTCGTCGTAGCTTGTTGGATTAGGTGCTCGTACTTATGAGACAGTCCTCCTCCTGTATAGGCTGTTCCCATTGATTCTGTTAACTTTCCGTTCATCGTGACACTCCCTTTCAGATGCTCTTCAGAATATCTTATGAAATGACCACGAAAAAAAGCACAGCCATGGATGACTGTGCTCTTCTTTATAGTAGAACTTGACTATTTTCTTGTTTAGCTACTTTCAGTAAAAGTCGCTGACATTGTGGCATCGCGTAATGGACGAATTGTCCAATCAGTAATGCAATGAGCACCGTTCCAATGCCAACTGGTCCTCCGAGTGCCCATCCGAGCAGGGCGACAATAACTTCAATAGAGGTCCGTACAATTTTTACACTAATATTGAATTTGTGCACAATCAGCAACATTAGGCTGTCTCGTGGACCTGCCCCCATATTTGGAGATACGTAAAGCCCGATACCGTACGACATGATGACAACGCCTGTTACGAAAAACACGACTTGCGCTGCAATTGACGTCACGTCAGGCAATAGCCAGTTGAACAGATCAATGAAAGTACCGAGCAAAAGCATATTGAGCCAAGTACCGTATTTCGGCCATTTTTTTTGCGAGGCCGCTGTAATGAGGACGATGAGCAATCCTGTGATGATGCTCCAAGTCCCAATGGACAACCCGATATTTTGATAAAGACCTACATGTAGGACATCCCACGGCCCAATGCCTAGCAGTTGTCCTTTGATGGTCATCGCAATCCCTAATGAGAGGAACATTTGTCCCACGATGAAAAAAGTCCATCTCCATTTTTTTAACGTCATCATACACATTCTTCTTTCCGCAAGCCGCTGAATGGACCTAGCGGCGTATTCTCTATAGTCAATTGTAGCATGTAAAACAAGCTTGTGGATGAGGGATTTTCGAGCTTGTGGCGATGTTTATGGGTGGATATCTGGGGTTATGATCAGTTTTTGTGGTTTATGAGCACTTTCTCTGAGTTATGATCACTTTTTATCCTTTATGAGCACTTTCTCTGAGTTATGATCATTTTTCTTGGTTTATGAGCACTTTCTCAGGGTTATGATCACTTTTCACGCTTTATGAGCACTTTCTCTGAGTTATGATCACTTTTCACGCTTTATGAGCACTTTCTCTGAGTTATGATCACTTTTCA
>NZ_JBPFDS010000002.1:223025-250039 GCF_059415065.1 Sporosarcina sp. SAFN-010
TCTCTGAGTTATGATCACTTTTCACGCTTTATGAGCACTTTCTCTGAGTTATGATCACTTTTCACGCTTTATGAGCAATTCTCTGTGGTTAAGAGCAATTCTCCAGTTCTAAAGAGAAAGTACATGCTTGGTACCATGATAAAGAGTTGCGTACTTAAGGTTTCCACATTCCCCGCGGCTTTATTTACACAACTCCACAAACGGGGCACCTGTTACTTTCGCGTAATCAGTAGGCGCTAGTTTCATTTGGAAGCCTGGTTTACCGGCACTGGCGTAGATAGATTGTTTGGTTTGGGCAGAAATGTCTAGGAAAGTAGGTAGCGTCTTCTTCATACCGATCGCAGAACATCCGCCTCGGATATACCCCGTCACGTCAGTCAGCTGTTTCAAAGGAAGCATCTCCAACTTTTTCTCTCCTGCTGCGCGTGCCGCTTTTTTCAAGTCAAGCTCGCAGACTACCGGAATGACAAACACATAATTGCGTGCAGTACCCGCTGTCGTTACAAGTGTTTTATACACATTCGCTTCGTCTCCGCCATCTGCTGCAGCATTTGCATCTTCAGACAAATCGCGTTCCAGCAATTCATGAGGAATCCCTTCAGACTCTAAAATGCGAATCGCATTCGTTTTAATATGTTTATTCTTCTTCGCCATGATAAGTGCCTCCCTTTCTCCAATTCAAAAACCCGCCAACTAAATGGCGGGTCATTCATTTCTTTATGCGACAAGTGAATAAGCCGGACTTGCTTCCATATATCCATGCTGTTTCGCACTCGTCTGGATAGCATAAGCTGCAGAGGCTTGATCGTACAGTTTCTGCATTGCGTCCGCCAGTGAGGAGTCCGTTGCTGAATTCGACTCCTTTGGTTGCATCAGTGAATCTTCACGACTTGCTTCCGTGAGTTGTGCGGAACGCAGACGATCTTCCAACGCTAGTTGCGCTTCCGCTTCCATGATTTTAGCAGAAGCTGCTGCTGCAAGCTGATGGTCCACTTCAGATGGATCCGTTTTAGAAAGTGCTTCACTTCGGACATGACGCCAGCTCTGAATCGTTTCTTCCAATGTTTCCCCAAGCGGCAACGCCACTTGCTTCAGCTGTCCTGCACCCAGTTTTTGAAACTCTTTAGGTTGCGAATCTACCAGAGTGTTAGTTAACCGTTGCGCCAATTCGTTCCGTTTGGCTTCATTTCCACCTGTATAATCCGCATGACGGGTATAAGCCACTTCTGCAGAACGTTTTCTTGCATTCTCATATCTTGTATTTTCCGTAACTACCGGATTCGTCGAAATTGAGACCATGAACTCACCCCGCCATAAATTAGTATTTTAATTATACAGTCTAGTCGCTCCCAATTCATGAGGCGAACGATTTCAATTATTACTTGTCAAATAGTTTCTTTAGCGCATCTGCCATTGCCGTATTTTCAGGTTCTTCGTTCTCTTGCTTCTTAAGATACTTTTGAACATCACGTTTGTCGGCCTTTTTACCTGTTGTTTGAGCTCTTCGCTTTTCAAATGAGGATAGCTTTTCACGATATCCACATTTACAGACGAAAATTTTGCCATCGCCATGCCCACGAAGTTCCAATTTCTTTTTACAGTTAGGGCAGCGTGCGTTCGTCAACGTTGAGATGGTTTGACGATGGCCGCATTCACGGTCCTGACAAACAAGCATCTTGCCTCGTTTCCCGTTCACTTCAAGCATTGGCTTTCCGCAATCCGGACACATTTTCCCTGTTACATTGTCATGTTTGAATTTGGTATCATCCGATTTTATGTCCACGATGGTTTTCTTTGAAAAGTCGATCATCGTCCGGATGAATTGGTCTTTCTTCAGTTTTCCAGTTGCGATTTTCGATAAATCGCTCTCCCATTCGGCAGTAAGTGCTGGTGATTTCAAATCTTCTGGGACGAGTTCCAACAACTGGCGTCCTTTAGACGTAGTGTAAATATCATTCCCTTTTTTCTCAATGACAAACATGCCAAATAATCGTTCAATGACGTCCGCTCGCGTTGCAACTGTACCAAGCCCACCGGTTTCTCCGATTGTCTTGATCAATTCCTTAGATTCCCCCGCCATGAACTGCGTCGGATTCTCCATCGCAGCAAGTAACGTCCCTTCATTGAATCGAGCAGGTGGCTTGGTTTTGCCTTCTGTTCTTGAAAACGCACGTATTTGAAGAGTTTCACCTTTTTTCATGGCAGGTAACGCGTCTGTATCCGCTTCTTCTTCATCGGATGAATAGACAGCCTTCCATCCCTCATCCGTCACGGTCCGACCTTTCAATGTAAAGATTTCGTTGCCCGCTTGTAACTCTGCACTCAATTGTTCGTATTGGAATGGCGGATAGAACACAGCCAAGAACCGTTTAACAATAATGTCGTAAAGACGTTGTTCTTTGTCCGAGAGTGAATGCAAAGAAGGACTTTCTTCCGTCGGAATAATTGCATGGTGATCAGATACTTTACTGTCATTGATGACACCCTTTTGAGGTTTGACAGGTCCTTTGCGTAACAATGAATTGACAGCCTTTCGATACGGTCCGATTTCAACCGCTTTAACACGATCCTTCAACGTACTAGTCATGTCTGCTGTTAAGTGCTTCGAATCCGTACGTGGATACGTGACCGCTTTGTGTCGCTCATACAAGTTTTGTAACGTCGATAAGGTCTCCTTTGCGGACCATGACCAGCGACGATGCGCTTCTTTTTGCAGTTCCGTCAAGTCAAATAAAGGAGGTGCTGGTTGTGATTTCGGCGTTGATTTCAGGTCAATGATTTTGCCCTCTGTGATGCCTTCGGACGCATTCATTTTCGCATCGATCACGGTTTCATCGAAGACTTGAGTCTGGCCTTTCGAATCCCGCCATGTAAAACGACCCGCTTCCGTTAGAGCCTGCATGCCCCAGAACGGCTTTGGCTGGAACTTCTGAATCGCCTTTTCTCGTTCAGCAATCATTGCAAGAGTTGGTGTTTGCACGCGACCTGTCGACAATTGGGCGTTATGTTTTACCGTAAGTGCGCGTGTTGCGTTAATGCCGACGACCCAGTCCGCTTCCGCCCGCGCTGCCGCTGCTTCATATAAGTTATCGTACGCTTTTCCGTCTTTCAAGTTCGCGAATCCGTCTTTAATCGCTTTGTCTGTCACGGATGAAATCCACAACCGTTTGATTGGTTTACGATTTTTCGCAAGCTCCAAAATCCAGCGAGCTACGAGCTCCCCTTCGCGCCCAGCGTCAGTTGCGATGATGACGTCTTTAACTTCTCCACGGCGTAACTGTGCCTTCACAGCATTATATTGTTTCGATGTTTGTTTGATAGGTGTCAGTTTAAATGGCTGAGGAATGATTGGTAAGTGTTCCATTTTCCATTCTTTGAATTCCTGACCATACCCTTCAGGATCAGCATGTGTCACTAAATGGCCAAGCGCCCAAGTGACGATGTACCGATCCCCCTCTAGGAATCCATTTCCTTTTTTATGACAACCGAGCACACGGGCAATATCGCGTGCGACAGATGGTTTTTCTGCAAGTACAAGTGATTTAGACATCGTTCAATCCCCTTTCGTTCTCTCCATTATACGCAAGTTGGTCGGTTTCTTCAGTTTTGACCATATGAAAAACGTCCGTCCCGCGGAAATTCCGCTCGGACGGACGTTCTATCTTGTATTATGCGTCAATTATACCGTGGGTCAGTTCTTTCCCCATTTCTGTATACTTCACGAACACGCGCGCTAATTCTCTCAAGCGATCGTGTACATCTTCGTCTATAATCTTACTGTTTTCATCAAAATGATCACGATGTGTATACACATAATTCGGTGTCACCAAGCATCGGAAGTAATCAAGAATCGGCTTCATCTGATTTTCGACAACGAGATGGTGTTGATACGTCCCACCATTTGCCACGATTGAAACCGGTTTATATCGCATTGTACGTGGGTGAAGCAAATCGAATGCGTTCTTTAGCACCCCTGGGATCGAACCCTGGAATACGGGTGTAGCGATAATATAGCCATCCGCTTCATCGAACTTGCGAATCAGCTTCTTCATATCTTCGTTATATTCTTCTGCAGGTCGCCCATCGACAAACTGGTGATCGTACTCAGAGAAATTCAATCTCTCTATCTCAAAACCGCAGCCCGTTTCTTCTATATATTGCTGCACGGCGTCAAGTACGACACCCGTTTTGTTGCCGATAATGGTCCCGTCCACAAACAAAACTTTCAAAATGACCGTACCTCCTAATGATATTCTCACTCTACATCCTATCAGAAAGAATGGGAATTGACTTGCAATTAGCTTATTGAATTTTTTGTTAAACCACCTTGGATCGAAGGCGGTGCTTCGCCCGGTATCGGTGACTTTGTTTTCCCCTGATCTTCACTAAATCGCTTTTCTATTTGCTCGTGCTGAACCTCTTCCTCACCTTTTTCTTCTGCAATCCTTTCCTTAGCACGTTCAATCTGTTTAATCGGGTGTGAGAGCGCCACAATTGTGTCTCCTGCTACCGCCTGCAACTCTTCTGTTGGCGTGTAAAACTCAACGCTTCCATCTTCCCGTAAAATATAGAGAAGCACAGATCGATCATCCCGTTCACGCAAGTATTGTGTGTAACTGTATTGTTTAGAAAGTACCGTTTTGCGGAATACGTGCCCGGAATTCATACGTTCCTCCAAATCATAAATCGATAACGCGGGTGTGAATAACGTACGTCCACCCGTGACGTTAAACGATTCAACCCCTTCGCCAACATGGAATGATGTTTGGAATAAATTCTCGCGTCCCACGTCGTACAGGAAATCCGCGCAAATGTGGGCATTGTACGTGTCCGCTTTTGTCATCGCGAGCATATATCGATATGGCGTCAAATCTAGCGTATATTCCGTTTGCTCCGTCAGAATATCTCCTACATGACTGGACAAACCAAGCTTCCGTGCATGAGATAACCCCGCCCATGAAGTGTCCATCAGCAACACATCATTACCTGAGTCTTGAATTGATCGCGCAAGTTCTGCCGCAAATTTAGTTCCTCCAACGATTAGGACACCTGATTCATCCGTCGTCGTCAAGTTCAACCGACGTGCAAATGGACCGATTGTAAATCCATGCAACACAACTGTCGAGAGAACGAGCGCAAACGTGAGCGCAGTGAGTAATTCCGCATCCTTGTAGCCATTTTCAAGGAGAATTGAAGCAAAATATCCCGACACTGTGAGCGCCACAATTCCTCGAGGGGCAACCCATCCAAGCAGATTTTTTTCCCTGTTCGATAAATCCGTACCGACTGTAGACACCCAAATTGACAGCGGGCGGACGATGAACAACATCGCCATTACATAAGTAATAATATGCCAGTCGAATATTTCAATGAGTACATGAGGATCTAATGACGCAGTAAGCATCACAAAAATCCCTGAAATGAGTAGCACAGAAATGTTCTCTTTAAATTGACGGATGTCATGAATGGACGTTAAATGCATATTAGCCATCACGATCCCCATCGCTGTTACCGCTAGCAACCCGGTTTCATGCATAAGTTCATCCGAAATGACGAATGCAAATAAGACGACCGCGAAAAGTACGGGGGCTTTCAGAAATTCGGGAACGCCACCCTTTTCAAACGCATATCCGAGAATACGTGCAGACGCCCAACCGATGAATACAGCGAAAACAGATGCAGCTACGAATAATCCAAGTGCTGCGAGGGTAGCTTGCCCATTGACAAATTTGATGAATTCAAATGCAAACACGGCAAGTAATGCGCCAAATGGATCCACGATAATCCCTTCCCATTTAAGAAGTGCTGCTGGACGAGGCTTGAGTTTAGCCTGTCTGAGCATCGGTAAAATCACTGTCGGTCCGGTGACGATGAACAGTCCACCAATAATGAAAGCCACGGTCCAAGACAGTCCCGCTAAATAGTGTGCTGCGAGCGATCCCGTGATCCAGGCAATAAACGCGCCAAATGTCACGATTCGCGTGAGGGGTTTGCTGAATCCTTTAATTTCGCGGAAGTCGAGGTTGAGACTTCCTTCAAATAATATAATCGCGACCGCGAACGAAATAATTGGGCTAAATAGTTCTCCCAACGTTTCTTCGGGATTGATGAATCCGAATACAGGTCCAACGAGCAGACCTGCAATCGCCATGACGACGATCGCGGGAAGGCGATATCTCCAGGCAACCCATTGTGAGAGGATACCAATCAGAACAACGAGCATAAGGTCTGCAGCTATAGATCCGAACATTCGATTTCGCCACTCCTATCGAGTTGAAATTTCGTACTAGTGTACCACACCCACTCTATGAAACAACTTATTTGAGGTTTTCGAATGAAAGCTAGTGGCGTAGATCATAAATCCCTTCCCGCGGTTCAACACTCGCTTCCCCATCACCCTATCTCGTGACCAACTAGAATACTCTTCGCAAATTGATCATAAATCGCTGAAAGTGATCATAAAAAGTGGAATGTGCTCATAAATCTCGGATTCTGATCATAAACCATGGAATGTGCTCATAAATCCCGAAATATGCTCTTAAACCTTGAAATGCGATCATAAAACCTGAATTATGCTCATAAACCCCCTCCCACGGTTCAACACCAGCTTCCCCATCACCCTATCTCGTGACCAACTAGAATACACCTCTCAAATTGAACATAAATCGCTGAAAGTGCTCATAAAAAGTGGAATGTGCTCATAAATCTCAGTTTCTGATCATAAACCATGGAATGTGATCATTAATCCCGAAATATGCTCTTAAACCTTGAAATGTGATCATAAAACCTGAAATATGCTCATAAACCTCCTCGCACGGTTCAACTCCAGCTTCCCACTCAATTCCACCAGACTTTAATTTCTTTATCATAATAGATCCGCCCTCTTCATAGACTGGGAGGTGAAGAGACTGTGTGGAAAGGATGATTCCTATTATGAACAAAACAAAAAAGCTCATTGCGATCTGTCTTTCATCTACAGAAGAAAAAAATGGCTATCCTTTGCGAAGAGCGTTACGAGTTGCAGAAGAACTTTCTTCAGAAGCAACCATTGTTTTCATTACACAAGTTGCAACTCCCGATATACCAACTATGTATCGGTCGATGGAAGCCAATAATCATCGTACCCTTCTTCAAGTACTATCCTTTTTAAAACCGGATCTACTCGTTCGAGATACGGGTAGTACAATTAAAGAAGAAGTTGAGGCGATCTCTCGACTCGTTCCTGCTAGTTTACACTTTGATGATTTCGGAGAAGGCGGACAGCTAGCCGATTTTGTAATCCAAACATTATATGGAGAAACCGAACATGATGTTACGAGTCCAACCAAAACAGGCATTCAAACGTTTTTACCAGATGCACGCTGTGCGGACTTGCGTTCAAAAAGGGATCAGCATGTATTTGGTGACCCTCCCCGCCTTCTCATCGCATTCGGGGAAAATGATCCTGGCAACTTAACATTTCGTTCTTTCCGTCATGTGATGAATTTACAAATCCCACTCAATGTGACGATTTTGCTCGGCAAGTCCTATGAACACGATGCGAGTACACTTCAAATGATGGCATTGAGCCGTAGAAATACGACTGTTAAAAAAGCTCCACACGATTTTCTTGACCTAGCAGCAGAAGCAGATATTGTGTTATGTGGTGGAGGGTACATGCCATACGACGTTGCATGTCTCGGAGTACCTTGTATCATACTCGCACAAAGCACCTTCGAATCCGAGTTGCGATTCCCAATCGACCGCGATGGGTTCACACATTTGGGTCTTGGACGCAAAGTGAAGCAATCCAACCTGTTGAATGCAATCATGGAGCCACTTTTGCACGACTCTCTTCGTAAACGTGACGTCGATCGTCAGCTCGCCTTACCACTCGGTGAGGAAGCAGAAACGGTGTTTGAAACGATTCGTTATCTACTCGAACATCCGAAACGTGCAGTCCCCGGCAAGCCCTTACCTGATGTGGTAAACTGAGGAAAAGTACACAAGGAGGACTACAATCATGACTAAATCACAAATCGAATCTGAAATCGCAGAACTTAAAATGGATTATATAAACTTACAAGGGGACATCGAAAAACTCGAATCTACAGGTCACGGAGACTCTATCCAAAAAGCAGAGGCTCGTCTTGCGAAAATGGAAGACCGTCTTGCAGAGCTTAATCAGATGCTTGTAGCGCTTTGACTCTAAAGAATTCATAACTAAACTACTCACCTATTTAAAAATCCTCTTACCTGAAATCGGTAAGAGGATTTTTAAAATGTTTTTGTGGAATTAACTACTCAATAAGAAGTCAATTTCAACCACTCTTGTAGCGCATAAATCACGCGCTGCGGACGAGTGAATGTATTTTGGTATTCTTCCATATCCAATGTGAACAACGCGTCTTCGTTATTCCACAAACGTTCGAAATACGCATCTAGCTCACCTGCAAGTTCACTGTCCGTAGGAGCGATTACATACAGATCATTCTCCAAATTGTAGTTATCGAGGGTTCGCTCGGTTAAATTGGCGGAACCATTTAAAATGTGCATGTTATCATCGCGTTCGATCATGACGAGCTTCGTATGGTACTGACCGACAACCGTGTTGTACCAACGTACTTCAATCGCACCATCACTGTCTTCGACGAGCTTTTGCACAACAGGTCGATTCGGAAGCCCTGATTTTTGGTTACCAAAAGAATTTTCGTTTGGATCCAAAATAAGTTTTACTTCCACACCACGCTTTGCGGCTTCAGTCACTTCCTTCACGATACCTGGTTCCGCGATGAAAAACATCCCCATCCGAATGCGATCACCCGATTGCGCAGCGGTTAGTTCATCCATCAATACGTCTTTAATCTTCTTCTCGGTTAAATATTGAACAGCGTATTCCCCGTCTTCCGGCTCTTTCGCTTCAATACGAGGTAGTGTTTGCCCAGTCTGTCCCGTTGAATAGTTCAGCACTGCTTCTTCTGCCTCCAATAAATCATTAATAATAGGGCCAGATACTTTGAGTGCGACATTTCCATGGAAACCACTCGCATCATGCGGATTTGAAGACGTCACGAGCCCCGCTTTCTCCGTTGCAATCACTTTACGGTGATTCGACTTCACATTCAATAGCTCCACGTAAGATGCTAATCGGAATTTCGGCGCTTCAGAGGCCATTGCATTCGGAATCCATCCTTTTCCACCTATATCTCCAAAGCGGAACAACGTCCGATACAATCCTGAGTAGAGCGGCATAGAATCGCGTAATGGCTCCAAGTCGGTATACACGACTTCCACACCTGCATCCTTTAACTTTCCGAACCATTTCGATTCATAGGACCCATACCCTTTATTAATCGGGTCGGTAATGAATACAATCGGCATGTCGGGATAAGCCTTCTTTTTCTCGACCAACTTCTTCGTGATCGTCTCCGCAACCTTCGGGAAATCTAAATTTTCATCCGAATAATGATCCATCAAAAAGAAGTCCAGCACGATGAATTCATCCGCTTCCTCAATCATCGAATATACTTCATCAAAAATATTCAGATCATGTTTCATGTCCTCTTTCTTCTTCGTTTTTGAGTAGGATAAATCCGTAAAAACCTCTACATCATCAGTCCAATGGATGTCTCCTTCATAATTAACGCCTTTTGGCAAAGGCTTGTATGTATGATATAAAATAACAGCAATATAAATAAGGAGAAAAACTCCTAACGACAGCCACATAATTTGTTTCTGCTTTTTTGTTAATCTCTTACGTTTCTTTTTTTTCTTAGCCACAGCTTAGCCTCCACTCCAAATCCATCACTATAGCATTCCCTCTCTATGCATCTCACAAACTCCGTACCCATATAAAAAGACTTCCCCTATAGTAGGAGAAGTCCAAAATCGATATTATTACGCAATTACAAGTTCGTTGACAGACTGATCTTGCGTTAATAGTTCTTTTAAATATTTTTTAGCACGGAACAGGCGGGATTTCACCGTACCGATAGAGACTTGCATCATTTCAGCAATTTCAATGAGTGAGTATTGATTGACATAAAAGTACTCAATCGTTGTCTTATATATAGCGTCTAGCTCATTTATCTTACTTTGAACTGCAGCGCGGAGATCTTGTCTCTCAACAATTTCACCTGGTAGTGGACTGCCACTTGGCACTAAATCGAGCAAGGGAATGTCCAAAGTATCCGGCTGGTTCATGACATACTTACTACGACGGACATCTTTACGATAACGATCTCTGAACGTATTCATGCAAATCGTTGTCAGCCAAGCTTTCATACGATCTACGCCTTCCATACGATCGCTCGTGCGGACTACCTTGACCCAAACATCTTGCATAAGATCTTCAGCCTCTTCTTTATTACGTGTCAATTTCAAACATAAGTGATATAAGTATCTGCCATATTCATCATGTAATTCATTAAGTGTTGGTTTCATCCGTTAACGCCTCCGTGTTCTAGCTGTTACGTTTAGTATGCACTAGAACAAGCGGCTGAACTATCGGAGTTTCTTTCAGTTACCTTACAAACGTGTAAGGTTGCTGTATATTAGGTTTCATCATCAATCAGTTCTTCCGGACGGCGAGTGATTCGAAGACGTACGATCCGATTGCGGTCCATCTCTTCGATTTCAAACAACAGCGGACCATACGTGAAACGTTCTCCCTTATCGGGTACGTGATCCAGCTCTTGGAAGGCAAATCCACCGATTGTATCATTTTCAGTCGGCAAGTCAATTCCAAGTAAGCTCACCGCATCTTCGATTTCAAGACGCCCCTGACATACGAGTGTATCTTCTGTATGTTCATAGACCATCGCGTCTTCTGCTTCGTCTGTTTCATCTTCAATTTCCTGACCGATCATTTCTTCGATAATATCTTCATGCGTTACGATACCGAGCGTTCCACCATACTCGTCCAATACGATTGCCATATGTTTTTTGTGCGCGAGCATCATTTTAAACACTTTCTCGACGCTTGCAGTTTGTACGACAAACAGCGGATCATGGTCAATCATATCTTTGAACGGTTCTTCTGGTGTAATGGACCATTCGATTAACCGCTTAGAATAGAATACACCGATAATCTTATCGATACTTTCTTCATAGATCGGATAACGGGTATAGAAATACTCGAGAACCGTACTGCGAACTTCTTCATAGCTTGAATCGAGTGGCAGGGCAACGACGTCTGTCCGGTGGGTTCCCATGACGTCTGAAACGTCTTTTTCCGGAAAGTCGAGGACTCCTTTTAACCGCAGCGATTCCTCTTGTTGGAACGTTCCTTCAGTAGAAGCAAGGTCAACCATTGAGCGTAAGTCCTCTTTCGTCAGAGTTGCTTCTGTCACGGCACCCTTTGATAGAATGCGGATGAAAAGATTCGTAAAGAGCGCTAATAAGTACGTGAGCGGCGTTAGTAGTTTAACAATAACGCGGATGACTGGAGCAACGGTGTATGCCAATTTATCGGCAAACGTTGCGGCGATAGTTTTTGGTAATACTTCCCCGAAAATGATTAGGACAACTGTCAAAAGTCCAGTGAGTAGACCTACATTAAGGCCTTTGTCGATAGCGATCATGGTTACGATTGTTGGCATCATGATGTTTGCGACGTTGTTACCGATTAAGATTGCTGTAATCATTCGATCTGGTTTCGAAACGAGGGCGCGGAGCCGAATTGCTTTAGGGTCTCCTTGCTCTGCGCGCATCTGGATTTTCATCCGGTTTACGGCAGTAAGTGCAGTTTCACTCCCTGATAAGAAAAATGACATCACCAAAAAGAAAGCAAGTGCGATGAACAAGAGCGATTCCTCCCGAAAATTCCTGGTTCGTTTCGATTTGCATATATAGACGTATCTCTAAGGGTTGAGGTTGCAAACCTAAGACGGCTATAATTTGAATCCGATTTCATAGCTGTTGGAATAGTATAGCATAAGTATCAGAAAGAAAAGGATTCAGAAGTCTCTTTTTTTTGAATTCACTCCAATTCTGCTATACTAAAGTAATCAGCATCGTCACGGTGTACCCAACTTTTTTTGGGGGATTAACCCAAACACTGTCGACGAATGATGGGATTCAGCAGGGCTTTCCTAGCTGCAACCTCGCATTTATCCATACGAAAACGAAAAGGGGTAATTTCATGGCAACGCTTGACCAATTGAATGAGTACTTTGAAAAGAATCGCGATACGCATCTGAATGAGATGAAGGAATTTTTGAGTATTCCGAGCATCAGTGCCTTATCTGAGCACAAAGCCGATATGCAAAAAGCTGCGGAATGGTTATCAAATTCGTTCAAAGAAGCAGGACTTGAAAACATCTCCATCGAACCTACTGCCGGGCATCCGGTCGTTTACGCTGACTGGCTTCATGCAGAAGGTCAACCGACGATCCTCATTTACGGTCACTATGACGTACAACCTGTTGACCCATTGCACCTATGGGAAAGCGCGCCATTCGAGCCAGAAATCCGTGATGATAAAATGTTCGCTCGTGGATCGACTGACGACAAAGGACAAGTGTTCATGCACGTAAAAGCGGTTGAAGCATTGATGCAGTTGGATGGCAAACTTCCACTTAACGTGAAGTTCATCATTGAAGGTGAAGAAGAAGTTGGAAGTCCGAACCTTGTTCCATTCATTAAAGACCATAAAGAAAAGCTCGCAGCAGATACGATTGTCATTTCGGATACAGCCCTTCACGCTCCAGGTCAACCTGCAATTTGTTACGCACTTCGAGGATTGAGCGGTGTACAAATTGACGTCTACGGTGCTAAGAGCGACTTGCACTCAGGCGTATACGGTGGTGGTATCCAAAACCCGATTCATGCAGTTGCAGAAATTTTGGCGTCATTCCATGACCAAGAAGGAACGATTGCAGTTGACGGATTTTATGATAATGTTCGCAATTTAAGCGAAGAGGAGCGTCAAGCATACAAAGACCTCAACTTCGACGAAGAAGCACTTAAACAAGAAATCGGTGCTTCTGAGCTGTTTGGCGAGTCAGGCTATTCGTTCCTAGAACGTACATCTGCCCGCCCGACTCTTGAAGTGAACGGCGTTTTCGGTGGTTTCAGCGGTGAAGGTATCAAGACCGTGTTGCCTGCAGAAGCGGGTGCTAAAATTACATGCCGCCTTGTTCCGGATCAAGACCCAGCGGAGATCGTTGAAAAATTGAAAGCACATGTTGATAAGCATAAGCCTGAAGGTGTTAAAGTGACGGTCACGCCGTTTGACCAGGGACGTCCATTCATCACACCGTTCGACCATCCAGCACTTACAGCAGCAAGCCGTTCTTACGAGAAAGTGTACAACGTGCCAACTGTGTATACACGCGGCGGCGGATCGATTCCAATTGTTGCCGACTTCGATGAAATTCTCGGTTTACCAGTTGTCCTCATGGGCTTCGGTCTTGAAACAGAGAACTTACACGGACCAAACGAACACTTAACACTTGAGAACTTCGACAAAGGATTGCGCGTGCTTGGTGACTATTACCAAGAACTTTCTACCTTATCTAAAGATGAGTTGAAGAAATAAGATTCTTAATCCCCCTATTGCGATTGTTCGCGATAGGGGGATTTTTAGTTGGATAAAGGGGTATGATTGGCAATACGTCTTCCATTTACTTACTATTGCAACTTGAATTGTGTCTCGTTGCTGATTAATTCATTGATAGTACCGATTCTTTGTCTCATAGTGCCGATTCCTTACTCCATAATGCTGATTTCACGCGCCATATTGCCGATATCCCCATGCATCTTTCCGATTGCCCCTTTTGACTGGATGAAGAAAGTGAAGTAGAGGTTAAACTACCTCTCCCCATCGGATGCCACGATAATTTGACCAACCACAAAAAAACCTCTTCCATCAAAAAGGAAGAGGTGCTCGATTATTCAGTTGGCTCAGCTTGCCAATACGTGACGATGTCTTCAACCGGCGTACGTGGCTTTGTTTTTGGTAATTCATCAAAGTGACCAAACTGAAGCATGCTAATGATTCGTTCTCCTGGCTGGACGCCTAAGGCTACTCGGAACTTAGGGTCATCTAGGAATCCTGGTGTTTTCCAGCACGTTCCTATTCCTTTGTCCCAGGCGAGCAATTGAATATTTTGTATCATCGTACTGGCCGCCGCAAAGTCTTCTAAACGTTGTTTTTGTCGTGCATCTTCTGGAACGATGACAAACATTGCCGCGCTTGCACTAGTATATTTGCTCATTTGTTTTTCAAGGGCTTCATCCGACAACTCTTTCCATTTCGGTACACCGAACTCGCGCAGGACGTCTAAAAATTGCTCGTAGTTGTCTTCTGCAGCGAGTACGAAACGCCATGGATTACGGTTTCCATGATTGGGAGCCCAAATTGCATCTTCTAAAATATCGTCAATTTCGCTTTGTTCAACAGGCTGTCCGTTAAAGCTCTTGATGGAGCGGCGAGAAATAATTGCGTCTCTTACTGATAGTGCTTGTTCATCCATTGTTGTATCCCCTTTTGTCATTGATATTCTTCAGTATACATCATTTCAATAATTGGTTTATATTTTCCATCATGATTTATTAGTTAAGAAAATTCATCGTTTATTCGAAAGAAAATGTATTTGGCGTTTGGTCGATAGGCGTAGGAATCCTTGTAATCCCAACTTCTTCTTTGCACATCGTAGGTATGAGCATTGACGAGTGGTGACGTGCCGTCTTTAGCAGTCACAATCGTTGAATGATCAAAGCGGCCATCTCCTTGGAAGTCATATAAAATGACATCACCTAGGTTCAGCTCTTCAGCTGATTGCACTTGATAGGCAGTCAGTCCTCTCGTTGAACCTCCTAAGTACCATCGTAGTGAATGGGCTACTGACCAACTAAAACTCCAGTTTGAATTCGTAATCCACCAACCACGATCTCGTACGGGAATGCCATGCATCGGTGCCCCGCCTGCACGCAAGCATTGTGAAATGAAATTTGTACAATCGACATCGAATGAGGGGTACTGCGGATTTCGCCCATCCCACCATTTGTCCGCATACCAGACTGCAGCTTCGCGGTCATACATCGATTCGCCTCCTCACCCTATTCTATGTGGGTGGCTAGGTTTTCATCCTTAAAATTGTACATAAAAAACGCCCGCTAAGCGGACGCTCAACTATGGAGCATACCGGATTCGAACCGGTGACCCCTTCGCTGCCAGCGAAGTATTCTCCCGCTGAACTAATGCCCCGTTCTTTCTGGAAATATTTGTTGGGTATCGGCGTTGCTGAATAACGCTAATTCAGCCTTAATCTGATACAATTAAAAGTATAGCAACATGTGCGTTAGAAGACAATGTTTAGGAGGACGGCTTATGCAACATGCAGAACGCGAACTGACTTCGCCAGTTTCGCTTTGTGACAGCAAGGGGTTATTGAATCCTGAAGCGATTGGCTTTGCTCAGAAGCCGATCGTCCAAAGTAATCTGAAGGGACAGTTCCCCAATAAAAAGAAGTGGAATACGTGGACCGTCTATGGAGAAGAAGTCTTGTTCACTGCGACCATCGCTCATTTTGACATCGGTGCTGTGTGTCTTGTCTATTTCCTGGATTATGAGACGGAACGTTTTTTTGAAAAAAGGATTGCCTTGCCCTTTGCACGTCATATAAAGATGCCTGAACACGTACTTACAGATATTAATTTTTTAGATAACCGCCTTTCCATACATGCTAGCTATACCAATGAGGAGACGCATTTATCTGTTTCCATCCCTGAGTTTGATAACGAAACGTTGCATGCCGATCTCCATATTAGCCACCCTTCAGAGGATCAGTCATTGAATGTTGTCGTTCCGAAAAACCGGAATACCTTTCAATTCACTGCAAAGCATCACACGCTACCGACTTCCGGTTTTTTAAAGATTGGAGATAAACGGTATGAATTCAATCCGGATTATAGTTTTACGGTATTAAACTATACACGTGGTGTATGGCCCAAAATGACGGAGTGGAATTGGGCAATGGCTTCACAACGATCAGGAGGTCGCCGTATCGGATTGAACCTCGGTGGCAAGTGGACAGATGGTACGGGGTTGACCGAAAATGCTGTATTCGTCGATGGTGTAATGACTAAAATTCATGAAGATGTGATTTTTTCTTTTAATCCTGAGCGTATGATGGAACCGTGGACAATCCATACTAAGTTCACAGATTGCGTAGACTTGACCTTCACTCCTTTTTTCGAACGCGAAGCGAGTTCTCACCGAAGGGGATTAAAAGCGGATTTCACTCAAATGTTCGGCTACTTCAACGGGAAAGTTCGGTTGGATTCTGGTGAACGGTTAGCTGTTCGCCGCATATTAGGTTCTTGTGAGGCGTTTCAGGCTAAGTGGTAAAACTACTTTTCTGCCCACTTTCGTTTAAATTCGTTTGGAAAAAGGTACAGTAGTATCAAAGCAATCGAACTATTCAGAGAGGACGTGAGACGTTGAATAAGCTTGTAGCAATGGGGTCTGTTGTGTTTGCGAGCGTCCTATTTGTCAGCGCGTGCGGCAATTCGGGTAAAAATGCCAACCAAGACAATCGGGAAGAAGCAGACATTGTCACGGAGGAGTCAAAAGAAGGTGGCGACCGTGATAACGGTGATGCCTACGGTTTCAACAAATTCGAATTGGAGATCGACGTCGATAACCAAGACGCCATCGATGCGGAGTATAAGGTAGAGAAGAATTTCGATCCGGAGTACCAAAACATATTGACAAACATCGACTTAGAAGGTGCCAAAGCGATGGATGAGCTGGATAAGATGTTCATCGCTTTAAATTTTCAACATGAAATGTCTGGTGAAGAAGCCCGTGAGAAAATTTTAGAGTACTTCCAGATTGACTTGTATTCAAAGTTTAAACTGGATATCGAGTTTGACGATGGTACAAATTTGAAATTTGAAGATAAACAGTAAATTGTTGATTGAAAACCACCGATTTGGTGGTTTTTTTGTTTTAGCAAGTTCGGGGTAAGGATCCAGTTTATTGGACGGGTTGGAGTGGTAATGCCCACTTCCCTTCCCTAAATGTGCAGCGGAGCGGAGCACACCAATCAGGTTTGGTTTTGAATTAGAAGGAGATGGATTGGTCGCGAGCTTAGATCCGGACTAAAGAAGGTTGGTTGCCGCGGAAATGAGCAAGTTCCTCATGGAAACGGGCGGGTTCGGACGCAGAACGATCGGGTTCTCCGAGGTGAACGGGCAGGATCAGTACCAATTGAGAGCATTCCTCCCTTCAGAGCACATTCCACATAAAAAAAACGCTCCCGCTAATTGGGGAGCGCCTCGGTGTTATAGCTTAGATTGTTGCAACATCGTATAATACAAGCCCTTTTGACCAATCAACTCTGATTGGCTACCAGACTCGATCAGCTTACCTTGATCCATTACATAAATGATATCGGCCTTTTTCACCGTATTGAGGCGGTGGGCAATGACGAAACTCGTACGACCTTCCATGAGCTTTTCAAGTGCAGCTTGAATTTCTAGTTCTGTGACCGTGTCAATACTGCTCGTTGCTTCGTCCAGCAACAACAATACTGGATCCGCCACAAATGCACGCGCAATGGACAGCAATTGCTTCTGCCCTTGCGAAATTTCGCTCCCATCCGCTGAGAGCAACGTATCGTACCCTTCTTCCAGACGGCTAATAAATTCATGAGCGTTCGCTTTTTTCGCTGCTTCTTCAATCTCTTCATCTGTTGCATCGAGTTTCCCATATCGAATGTTTTCTCTCACCGACGACTCAAACAAGAACGGATCCTGCAAAACAAATGCCGTTTGATTGCGTAATGTTGCGCGTGGAAGCTCGTCAATCGGAATGCCATCTATCAAAATCGTTCCCTTATCCACTTCGTAGAATCGGGCAATCAATTGAACAAGCGTCGTTTTCCCAGCACCTGTCGCACCAAGGAGCGCAGCGGTCTCTCCCGCTTTCACGCACAACGAGACATCCTCCACCGTGTAACCATCCGTTTCGGGTGCATAGCCAAAGGTTACGTTGCGAAATTCGACATTCCCTCTAAGCTGGATATCTCCATTCGACTCTGCTGCGTCCCGTTCCACATCTTCCCCCATAATTGAAAATACTCGTTCAGCACCTGCAATCGCGGATAGGACCGTATTGAATTGGTTGGCTAAATCGTTCAACGGACGCGTGAATTGACGTGCATACTCTGCGAATATAACTATTGTACCGATTGTCACTATCCCGTCACCCCGTAACGCCAGCAATCCTCCAACTCCCGCTACAATAGCAAACGCCGCATTGTTCAACATATTCATCACTTTCGGGATGAAACCTGAATACGTCAATGCCCAAAACCCAGTTCGTTTCAATCGATCACTTTTCGCAGCAAACTCTTCCTTCATCCGTTCTTCTTGAGAGAAAGCTTTTACAATTCGCTGTCCGGACATCGTTTCTTCAATCATTCCGTTCAACTCACCGATTGCGCGTTGCTGTTCCTTAAAAAGAATTCCAGTACGACGAGTGATCCATCGCATCGCGATAAACATGACTGGAACGATCGTCATCGTTAGTAAAGTAAGAAGTGGACTAAGGTAGAGCATGACCGCAAGAGTTCCACCAAGCGTTAATATACTCGAAAATACTTGGATGAACGATGAATTCAACGTCTGGCTAATATTTTCAATGTCGTTCGTCATTCGGCTCATGAGCTCACCGTGCTGACGCTTATCAAAAAAGGAAACAGGCAATTTCTGCAAATGATTAAATAAGCCCGCTCTTAACTTATAGACCGTATTTTGAGCAATGCCGACCATCCAGAAGTTCTGGAAGTACATCGTCAGTGACGTCCCCGCGTAAATTGATAGCAACAAGCCAATTTGCATCGCAAGTCCATCAGTTTTCATCGGAATGATGAAATTATCAATGGTCTGCCCGATTAGAAAAGGACCAAGTAGCGTGAGTCCGGAGCTGGCAAACACTAGGACTAACACTGTTATGAGTAGCCCACGTTGTTCATCTACGAGACGCCACACGTTGAGCAATGCCTGCTTCCAGTCACCCACTTCTTCTTTCTTACGCTTCGTACCTTTTTTCAAATCTTCCCGCTTAATGATCGGTTCGTAACCGAAGGGCTTCCTCACGTTGTTCACCATCGTCCACCACCTCCTCATCCAACTGGGATTCAGCTATTTTCCGATACAATGTCGACTGATTCATGAGCTGATCGTGCGTACCGTACGCCGCCACTTTTCCTTCATCCAGCAAAAGAATGCGATCGGCGCCTTGAGCAGTATGAATTTTTTGCGTGATGACAATCATCGTGGCACGTTCGCCTTCCAACGCTTCCCATAGGGCATTCTCCGTTTTCACATCGAGCGCACTCGTACTGTCGTCTAGCAGCAAAATCGCGGGCTTTCGGACAAGCGCCCGCGCAATGGATAAGCGCTGTTTTTGACCACCCGATAAGTTGACACCTTTTTGCCCGACGCGCGTCTCGTAGTTTGCTGGGAAACGCTGAATCGAAGCATGGATTTGAGCCTTTTCAGCTGCAGCTTCTAATTCGTCTGCCCGTGCTTCCGGGTCGCCCCACGCTAAGTTTTCTCGAATTGTTCCTGTAAAGAGGACCGACTGCTGCGGCACGAGGCCGATTGCATTGCGGAGCTCTTCTAGCGGCCAATCTTCAATATTCTTACCATCGAGTAGAATTTCACCAGAAGTTGCGGTGAAAATGCGTGGGATTAAGTTCAACATCGTCGACTTCCCAGACCCAGTCGCTCCCATGACGGCAATTTTCTCTCCTGGATTAATAGTGAAGGAAACGTTCGATAGCACTTGTTCCGGATGACCAGGATAATGGAAAGTAACATTATTAAAGGCCAAGGCTCCACGGCTTTCTTCTTCACTTTCTGAATTTCCAGGAATGATGATTTCACGATCGTCATCTGCAAGCAACACTTCTTCCATCCGTACAGAAGACGCTTGAGCTCTTGAGAACGCAACAATGAGGAATGAAAACATCGAGAATCCGCCTGTAATACGGAATGCGTAGTTCACAATTGCAACAATTTCCCCGACTTGGGCATCACCTGCACGAACGACCCCGACTCCGAACCATAAAACCAGCATTAAACTACCATTCATGATGAGTAGTAAAATCGGCATAATGAGTTCCATCATCCGAAACGCTTTCACTGTATCTTTTCTTAATAAATCTGCGACCTTCGAGAAACGGCTACCTTCATACACACCTCGTAAATACGCTTTAATCAGACGGACAGCTTGAAGATTTTCCTGAATGACTCGATTCACTCGATCCAAGCGACGCTGAACATCAGAAAAGTAGCCAACTCCTTTTCGAGCCATAACAAACAAAAAGACACATAGAAAAGGAATTCCTATCAACAAAAACGAAGCGAGCTTCACGTTAACGAGCATCGCCATCACTAAACTTCCAATTACGACGAGCGGCGCCCGTAGCAAAATCCTGAGACCCATGAACAAAATGTTTTGCGCCATCGTGACGTCACTTGTCAGTCGTGTAATGAGTGAGGACGTCGGAAAACGTAAAAATGTCGACATGGAGAATGCTTGAATTTGTTTAAATAACGCCTGTCTCAAATCGTATCCAAAACCTTGCGCCGCGTGGGCAGCGAAGAACGAGTTTGTGACACCTGATACTAACGCAAGAAGCGCGAGTCCCATCATGATACTTCCGTAAAGAATAATTGTCTCTCGATCACCAACTGTAATCCCGTCGTCGATTATTTTTGCTATAAGGAGCGGCTGAATAAGCTCCACACTTAACTCGATTAACATTAAAATAAGTGCAATTACTATTGGCCATTTATATGGCTTTGCATAGGAAAATACAGTTTTCATCGGCATTGTCCTTCCTGAACTGTTTCGTTTATCGAATTAGTTAATTATTCTTAGTATGCCATATTCCTGAATGACTGTATAGCGATTGAACAGAATTATCTGAACCTCAGAAATCCTGCTGATTTTTAAAGAATTGATAAAAAAAACACTCTCAAAAGAGAGCGTTCTAATAGATTACGTTTTCACTCGTCCCCCGGCAATGGAGATTCCTGTAACCCCAAGCAGCATCACGACAGCACCCGTAAGTTGCCAAACGCCAAGAACGGCACCGAGCCAGATAACTGATACGATCATCGCCGTCAGCGGTTCGAAACTTGAGAGAATACTTGTTTCAATCGGAGATATGAACTTCATGCTAGCGAGGAACAGCAAGAAAGCCACCGTACCCACGACGATGATTCCAAGCAACATCATTGCAATTTTCCAGTCAAACAAATATTGGAAATCCCGAATCATCATGACAGGGTTCGTAATCAGCAATGCGGCTCCTCCGATAACCATCGCCCAACCGATTGATAGCAAGACGCCCCATTCCTGCATGAGACGAACTGGATAAAGCGTATAGAATGTAAATGCGAATCCTACTGCAACTCCCCAGAATACAGCACTCGGACTTAAACTGAACCCGGATAACGAGCCATTTGTCAGCAAGAGGAATAGGCCACCTAATGTGACAAACATGCCGATGATTTGCGCTACAGGCGGGACGAATCGCTGCCGTATCGAAACGAATAGGATGACGTAGATTGGCGATAGGAATTGGAACAGTGTTGCAATAACTGCATTACTCTGTGCGATTGCTGAAGTGAATGAAAACTGGACACCTAGCATACCTACAACTCCGAATATCAGCATTTGGCGTGCCCATACTTTTTGGCGCCAAGGTCGTGTCACTTGTTTTCCTTTAATTTTCAAATAAGCAAGTAGCAACAATCCCGCTATGAGTAGTCGAACTGTCAGCAAAAATGAAACGGACATCTTACTATGCTCAAGCGTCCATTCCATCATCGGACCTGATAGTCCCCATAATGATGCTCCGATAATAATCATCGCTAGTCCTTTTATCCGTTCCATTAATCCACCTTCATTTCTATAAAGTCTACCTATATCAAATTACTCTATTTTTATTTTCATTTATAGGTGAAAAGTTCTTAGTTTTCCTATATACTAGTCTTATGAACTAGTTGAAAGGGGAACGCGGCATGACCATCTCACGAGAACAGAATGATCTAGGCTTACCCGATATCCGTCGCAGTCTCGATCATTACTATATGGTAACCCGAACTGATGCTGAAGGTCTCGTAATTTCGGTAAATAAAAATTTTCTGAACGTGAGTAACTGGACGCCTAAACGAATTTTAGGTAAAACCATTTGGCAAATGTTTGATGAATCCAAGCAAGCACAAGATGCTATCCATATGATTTGGGAACAGCTCAAAGAAGGTAAAACCTGGTTCGGTACTGCTCAAAAGCTGAAACGCTCGGGTGAGACGTACTATACGAATTTACTCGCCGTCCCTTCCATGACAGAGGATGGTATGCTAGAAAGCACTATGTTCCTTGAACTGGATATTACCGAAGAAGTACATTTGAAAGAGCGTCTCGAACAGATTGCCTTCATCGATGTAGAAACTGGCTTAATGAGTCGCCATAAGTTAGAAGTCCTTGTAAATGAAATGATCAAAGAAGAAAAAAGTTTCTCGTTTGTCTATTTGTCCATCGATCATTATTACACACTTAAAGAACTTCAGGCGGGAACAGCTGAAACAGAGCTCACTCAAGCCTTTGCAAACCGTCTAAAACGCTACTTCCAAGATAATCCCATTGCACGTGTCGGGGGTAGTCAATTTGTTATACTGACACCTTTTGGCGACTGGTACGTCCAAGGATTCTTGGAGTTCCTCGAGCAACAGCCTATCTATGTGGGCAACGAAGCATTGCCTCTTTCGATAAGCGGCGGGATTGCACGCTACCCAGAAGACCAAAAAAGCTTTGTGAATTTGATCGAAGCATCCGCAATGACGTTGGAGGAAGTCCGGCAGCAAGGCGGCGGTAAAATTGTTTCTTTGTCCGCTTCCTCTCACAAGGTGCTTGACCGCCGTTCTCTCATTAATCGTAAATTGTTAACCGCACTTGACCATAACGCGTTGCAAGTCGTCTATCAGCCACAATATGACATTGCTTCAGAGAAAATCTCGGTCTACGAAGCACTTGTAAGATGGGAAGACGACGAGCTTGGCACTGTAACACCCGATGAGCTTATTCCAATTGCAGAAGCAAATGGGCTAATTGCCAATATCGGTGCGTATGTACTAACCGAAGCAGCACAATTAGCTGTAAAGTTGGAAGAGAAGGAAGGTAACCCCCACGTCTCAGTTAACACATCCGTTCGTGAGTTTTCCAACAACCCGATGAAAGACAACATTCTCAGTATCCTGCAAGAAACGTCTTGTCGTCCCAATCAGCTTGAGTTGGAAATCACGGAGAAGTTCGCGTTCCAAGCTGAAGAAGAGCAATCCATCATTCAGCAGATGAAAGAATTACAAGATGCTGGTGTTGAATTCATCCTCGATGACTTTGGTACAGGCTATGCGTCATTCCGCTATATGCAACATTTGCCGATTTCAAAAGTGAAAATTGACAAAGTTTACATGAACAGCCTGCTGACGCATCCGAAAACGCAGCAACTTGTTGAAGGGATGATCCAATTCAGTAAGTCGATGGGTCTTTATACAATCGCAGAGGGAGTCGAACATAAAGCACAATACGACTTGCTAAAAACGATGGGAATTGACGCGGTCCAAGGCTATTACATCGGTGCGCCTGTGCCTGCAGAAACTCTATTGAAATGAACCTAACAAAAAGAGCTTTTCCGAACGCCCTCACCAGGCAAGCGGAATTGCTCTTTTTTATGAAGTAGGTTGTCATTTCGATTTGAATCGTTGCGTCTTATCCCACCCAATCACTTGGCGATTCTTTTTCGCTTTCACATACAAAATCAGGCTCCGCACGAACAAATACGAAAATAGCTGAGCATACGTGAAATACATGATGACGCTGATGAACACATTGAGTGGCGTAAAGGTCCGTTGTGTCGCTTGGGCGGCAAACAGCTGCGTCGTGTACACGATGTATGCTAGATACCAGATGAACAGCAATGGATACGTATACTCGATATAGAAGATATCCAAGATTCCAAGAGCAAACCACACATACGAAATGATAAGGAACAACCAAAAGATTACGTAAACAAGTAACTGGTGAATCGAATGGACGAGTAACTTCCCTTTGAAATAGCCCGGTTCCGTTAATGTCTTTTCAACAATGTATAAGTTCCCTTGCAACCAACGTGTACGTTGTTTCAAGTAGACTCCTAGCGTTTCAGGCTCCTGCTCCCACGTGATGGAATCAGGGACAATCGGTAAATAATATCCCGCCTTCGTGATCCGAAGTGTCAGTTCTGCGTCCTCCGCAATGGCGTATGGATCATATCCACCCAGTTCTTCTATAACACTGCGTTTAACGAGCATATTCGTTCCTGTCAAAGAGCCCGTTTTAAACAACTGCCAACGCCCCGATTGCATGAGCAATTGAAACACTTGAAACTCAATTGAAATCATACGGGTCAGCCAATTCTTTTGTTCGTTAATCGTCCTCACGTAGCCAACAGCGCCTGCAGACTGCTTGTTTTTCTCAGCCGTCGCAACCAGCTTAATGAGTGCTTCGGAATCAGGCTGATTATCCGCGTCATAGACGCAATAATATTTATTTGATGAAATACTCAATCCATGGTTGAGCACACGCGATTTCCCACGCGGTTCTCCAGGTGGTACCTGAATATGGTGGACGTTTTTGAAGGTTGTTGCAAAATCTCCTGCAATGTCTCCGGTTTCATCTGACGAATTATCGTTCAACACATATATTTGCAAATCTCCCGGATAATTAAGTGCCGTCATCGCTTCGATCGTATCTTTGATAACGACTCCTTCGTTATGCGCGGGAATTAAGATATCAACGCCAGGATATGACTCCAGTTCCGGAATCTCCTGCCTCTTTAATCGATTGTATAGTCCCGCTAGTGTCAATAGTGAGTAGTAACCTAATAATGTTAAAAACAAAGCAGTTGTGAAAAACAATAGGATTCTTACATTTAAAATCGCCGCCAAGACAAGACCTATAAGAAAAACGATAGCTAAGCTGAGCAGAATTAGAAGACGCTTATTCATCGAATCACCAACAATTCTTCAATGGAATGCTCCCCTTCGATTTGACGGACGTTCCAGTTAATCTGCTCAAATGCACCCTCTTCGATTTGTCGTTGCATTGCTTCTTTTAACCGTCCTTCGACAATCTTGAATCCTTCATCACTTATATTCTGCAATAACACAACAATCGTTTTGTCATCAAAATGCCCTACAAGATCATAATGCTTCCGCAATGTGCCGAAGATGACTGACGAGCAAGCAATCAGTGCTTGTTTGCGTGCCACTTTTCGAATTTCCGATAAATCCACTTGAACGAAATAGCCGGGCTCCCCATGCCGCGCCATTGTAGACAACACTAAGGATGATTGCTTTTCGAATTCTCTTTTCGTCAATACGCCATGTTCAGAAATATATTCTTGTAACTCTTCGAGACGATTTTTCAAGGCTCTATTTTCTGACCGATACGAATACACGTACTTTGCAATACTGTAAAGAGCAAAGAGATGCAGTAAAAATAAAAAATGCGTACCAATGCCGGCCGCTTGCTCACCTGGAGACCATCCTTCTGTAAATGCCCGGTACAAAAAATAGAAGACTGTTGTTAGCGTTAATAATATAAAAGCGAAAAAAGCCATGCGGTCAGTCACCATAAAAAACAGGGCGGCTACTCCAACAAAACCAAGCATTACGTACAATGAATTCTGATCACTTTGCAACCATAGTAACACCACAGCAGATGCTAGCCAAACGGTTGCAGCTACCGGCATTTGTAGTCGTTGCCATAGGGTAACACTCTTCACATCAACATCCCCCCATTTGATACTACTATTAATCTTACTCTTCCCTAATAGTATATTCAAAAACACATGAGGTTTGCTAGTGCTTCTTATGGGAATACTTTGACTAGATACCCTGTTAGGAGGATTTTGCAGATGACAAAAGACAAATACGAAAAGATTGATGAAAACGTAAAACCCCAGACACAGGAACAGCAACCTGGCGTGGAAGAGGAGATGTCACCTCAGCCGATTTACGATGATGAATTGTATAAAGGTTCCGGAAAGTTAGCCGGGAAGAAAACGCTGATCACTGGAGGAGACAGCGGAATCGGTCGTGCAGTTGCCGTCGCTTTCGCAAAAGAAGGCGCAGATGTCGCGATTGCTTACTTAAGTCCTGAAGAAGATGTCGATGCGGATAAAACCGTTGAACTTATTAAGAAATACGGTGGGAAGGCGTTTGCAAAAAGAATAGACATTAGTGAAGAGGAAAACTGTGAAACATTAGTGGACGCAGTCGTTGAAGAATTTGGCGGTCTCGATGTGCTCGTGAATAACGCCGGAAAACAATTCCCACAAAAATCACTGCTTGATATTTCCGGGGACCAATTACGCGAGACTTTTGAAACAAACTTTTTCGGACTCTTTTATTTAACTAGATTCGCTTTGCCACATATGAAGGAAGGAAGCTCGATTATCAACACATCTTCAGTCACCGCTTACAATGGTTCTCCCGGATTGCTTGATTACTCGGCAACCAAAGGGGCTATCACAACATTCACGCGCTCACTAGCATTGAACTTAGCAGACCAAAAAATTCGTGTGAATGCAGTCGCACCTGGTCCGATTTGGACACCACTCATCCCTTCGACGTTCGATGCGAAGACCGTTGAAAAGCACGGAGACGATACACCGATGAAGCGTCGCGGCGAGCCCGCTGAAAACGCACCCGCTTACGTGTTTCTCGCTTCGAACGATTCTAGCTATATGACTGGCCAAACGATTCACGTCGATGGCGGAGATTTTGTTGGATCGTAAATCACTATGAAAAGCAGCGACTTCTGTTGAAGATCGCTGCTTTTTTCATTGGATAAGAATGCAAACTGAGCATAGTGAGATAGCCCACTAAAAACAAGCGCAGCGCACCCAATTAATCCCTTAACGTAGTTGAATTGTGTCCCGATGCCGATTAATTCATCCATCTTG
>NZ_JBPFDS010000002.1:250139-264598 GCF_059415065.1 Sporosarcina sp. SAFN-010
CCGATTCTTTGCGCGATGTTTCCGATTCACGCCTGGCTCTTGCCGATTCTTCACGACACATTGCCGATTTCCGCTCTCGTCTTGCCGATTCCTCACGGGCACCTCGAATAGCCTTCGAAAACAAGCGCAGCGCACCCAATTAATCCCTTAACGCAGTTGAATTGTGTCCCGATGCCGATTAATTCTTCCATCTTGCCGATTCTTTGCGCGATGTTTCCGATTCATGCCTGGCTCTTGCCGATTCTTCACGACACACTGCCGATCTCCGCTCTCGTCTTGCCGATTCCTCACGGGCACCTCGAATAGACTACGAAAACAAGCGCAGCGCACCCAATTAATCCCTTAACTCGCTTGAATTGTGTCCCGATGCCGATTAATTCTTCCATCTTGCCGATTCTTTGCGCGATGTTTCCGATTCACGCCTGGCTCTTGCCGATTCTTCACGACACATTGCCGATTTCCGCTCTAGTCTTGCCGATTCCTCACAGGCACCTCGAATAGCCTACGAAAACAAGCGCAGCGCACCCAATTAATCCCTTAACACAGTTGAATTGTGTCCAGATGCCGATTAATTCTTCCATCTTGCCGATTCTTTGCGCGATGTTTCCAATTCAAGCCTGGATCGTGCCGATTCTTCATGACACATTGCCGATTTCTGCTCTCGTCTTGGCGATTCCCCCTTCCATCTGGCTCATTCTCCAGATAAAAGGTGGATAAGTCATTCCAATAATCTGTTCTGCACATATCGGAACAAAATCCCTTGTGGATAACCCCGATTCCATCCCCAATTGGGCATAACTTCGTCGTCACCCGTCGATAACTTTTCAAATCATTCAAATCTTTATCCACAAAAAACCGACAGACGTGTTATTCCGTCTGCCGGTTGTGAATCGTTTCTTATGCTTCTACAACATCTGTTGCAGAATGGCGTTTTTTGAATAACAATGCGAAATAGCCTGCTGTCAACGCTAGACATACGACCATGAATCCAATCAATATACCATTCGACGTCCATAGATGCGTCATGTCGCCTGTAGAAATTGATGCTTTGAATGCCTGAACAGAATATGTCATTGGCAAGAATTTATTGAAAATCTGAAGTGGTTCCGGGATCAATTCCAATGGGAACGTTCCTGCGCTTGTTACGAGCTGCATGATCAAGACGAGAATCGCCAGGAAGCGTCCTGCGTCACTGAATACAGAAACAAACAATTGCACGAGCGCGATGAATGTGTAACTTGTAATAATCGCTGTAAGGATGAACAATGGAGTGTTGATAGTATCCATACCAAGCGCGTATTTAATGACAACAACGGAGATCAGCGCTTGAATGAGCCCGACTACTGCAAGCACAGACACTTTACTCGCAAACCAGCGGAATGGTCCTGTTGGAGAAATTACTGGTTGAACAAGTGGGAATACGATGGATAGTAACAATGCACCGACGAATAATCCTAGAGATAAGAAATAAGGTGCAAACCCTGTACCGTAGTTCGGTACTTCATTAACTGCTGACTTTTCTACATCTACTGGAGCAGCTACCATATCATAAGTTTTGTCAGATGGGTTCACTTCAGAAGCGGTATCGTTCGCTTCACTCAATTTCTCTTGAAGTGTGCCTGTTCCTTCGTTCAATTCTTTCGCTCCGTCAGCAAGTGTTGCGGATCCAGTTGCCAGTTCTTGAGATTTAGAAGCAAGTGTTCCTGTTCCGTCTGTTAATGTTTTCGAACCAGCTGATAACGCAGAAAGACCATCGACCAACTTCCCAGATCCTTCTTTTGCAGCTGTTGCGCCTGTAGCAAGTTTACCCACAGCTGCATTTAGCGCGCTATTTCCTTCAGCAAGTGCTGATGAACCTGCGAGCAATTGCCCGGATTTACTGTTCAACTCGTTAACGCCTGCAAGTGCCTGTGAGTGTGCCCCCGCTAATTGACCCGCGGCACCATTCAACTCTTTCGCTCCCGATTGTAGCGCTGCGGTTCCTTGCGATAACTCACCAAGTCCGCCTGCCACTTGGGCACTACCTTGTTTCAATTCACCAAGGGCGCCTTGCAATGCCGCTTTTTGTTCTTCAGGAAGTGAAGCTAAAATTGGCGCAAGTTGTTCAGACAATTGTCCAATTCCCGCATTTACTTGCTGCGCACCGCCTGTTAATTGACCAGCTGCAGCATTGAGTGAACCGGATTTTTCAGCTAAGTTGCCCACACCTGCTCCGAATTCTTTTTCTTTTGCACCAATCTGTTGATAACTACTTGCGAGCTTACCAACACCTTGCGTGTATTGAGTCAGCCCTGCATTCAAATCACTCGCACCCGCAGATGCTTTTTGAGCGCCGCCTTGAAGTTCACTAACACCTGACGACAATGTTCCAAGACCTGAATTTAATGAAGATGCCCCATTTGAAGCTTCGATGACACCTTTTTTCAACTGATCAGAGCCATCGGCAAGCGTTACGGTACTCGATGCAAGTTGTGCCAAGTACCCTTTTAAATCCTCTGTTCCTGAAACAAGCTTGCCAGAACCGTCATGCAGTTTCCCTGCACCGTCAGCCGCATCCCCGAATCCATCTCCCATTTCTTTGATGGAGTCGAAAAGTTGTTCCGCATATGTTGCCGATACATTTTCGTTCACTTCCGCTTTGATGCGATCCATCGCCGTTTCTCCGATTTGTGCAGAGAGGAAGTTGAAGCCTTCGTTTGGTTTGTAGACCAGCGCTAGTTTCTCAGGTGTTTCATCCAATAAAGTTGTTGCGTGTTGTGAAAAATTATCTGGAATTTCGATTGTCATGTAGTAATCCTGATTCGTGATACCTTTTTCAGCCTCAGATTCAGAAATACTTTGGAAGTCGAACTGCTTACTATCGACGAGTTTGTCGACAAGTTCTTTACCAAGATCGAGTTCAGTTCCTTCAAATTCGGCACCTTCATCCATATTTACAACCGCAACTGGCAGTGCATCCATGTTAGCGTATGGATCCCAAAACGCCCACAAAAACATCCCTGCATATAATACCGGTATGAATAAAATTGCAATCATAGGCACAATCATTTTTCTCGTGCGCAATAACTGCTTCCATTCCGCTCCTGTCATCGTCTTTTTCATTTTTTCTCCTCCTTGACTGGTTGACCACTTTGGCTTTCTGGTCATTGATTCTTAAAAAAAGAAGTCTCAAATTAAGAGACTTTTGAAAATGGTACTACTCAGTAAATCGATGATCTCGGTTTGATCCAACTCTTGATGGTGGGTTTTACCCCAGTCTACAACGAGTGCCATATACGATTTAAACAGCAAATACGCGACCATTTCAACATTACATGGTTTGACTTCACCGCGATTAATGCCTTTTTGGATTTTCTCAGCAATGAATTTCACAATCTGTTTCTCGATATCTACGAGGACTTCTTGTACGGCAGGCGTCCGGATTTCTTTTCCTTCATCAATCAGTTTGGCATATAGTTGGTGCGTCGTTCTAAATTTCAAAATCGACATAAGACGAGCATGCGCATTTTCTTCAAATGTAGCCCCTTCAATAGCGGCGGCTTCCGCTTCTGTCCTCATCTCTTCAATCATTCCGACGACAATGGCGTTAAACAGTTCTTCTTTGTTCGCGAAGAATGTGTAAATCGTACCTTTCCCAACGTTTGCAATCTTAGCGACTTGGTCCATCGTGGTCGCTTTGTAGCCAAACAGTGAGAAGGATTTTGCAGCGGCTTCCAAAATCTCCGTTCTGCGATCCATGTGCCCACCTCTTTCATTGTAAAATGACCGTAATTCAATTATGGTCATTTGGTCATTCCCTATAATACGCTCCCTATAAATAGATTGCAAGGGTTTTTTGATTAAATTCTTAAAAGAAAAAACGAAGGACGTGTCACGCCTTCGTTTCCTATATTCCATTAAACTTGAGTCGTTTTGTTAGGATTGATGAATGACAACAATTCCTCTGCGGTTGTGAAGCCGAGTTTTTCTATAGAACGCGCATCTAAGAAATAATCTTCTCCGACCATGGTTCCTGAGAGGGTGATAATAGAATCAGCCACTGGCGTCGGTAAACCGATGTGCTTCCCGAGCGAGTGAAGTAGCCCAAGGCCCATTGGCACGTCTTCTGTAATGTACCGATTGTTAACGGATTTTGTATGCAAATCCTTAACACTGTCTGCGTAGATAGCAAATGCCTCATCATCTGACTGGGCTTCGGGATCAGTGAATGTGCGCACTTTGAACTCTTCGATGTATGAACGGCGTTTCGAACCGATTTTCTCAAGCATATCCATTTTTTCCTGATCCAACTCGTGTGCCACTTTCCAAGTGGACGGCGTAAATCCTTCCGTATACATCGAAAACTGACCTTCCGAGTTCTCAATATATGCTGCGTTAAGCGCAATCCCGACTGTGTGCATAATGAGGTTCGGGTTGTGGAGTGCGACTTCTGCAATATTTTCACGTGGGATGCAGTTGCCTAGAATCGGTTTTAGCGTATGGCATGCCTCTTGAACTCGATCTGCCGGAAGGGATGCAATCGGATGACCGTAGTTCTCTGAATACAGCGTGACCTCACCTGGATTTGTGATTCTACAGCTGTATGGCAACGTTTCGCCTTCAACAAATAGTGGTGCATCTTCAGTTCTGCTAATTCGTTTCAATTCGTTCAAAAAGTAAATGCTGCCGAGATACCCCGGACAAATGTAAACGGTTTGTTGCTTCTGTAAGTGTGGAGCTAGGGCGCTCGCGAGGGACTTGTGGTAATTCGAGACGTAATAAATGAGGATAATGTCTGCTTGTGGTATAACTTCTGCAGGATTGCGTGTCACAGCATGTAGCGGAACGGTTTGCTGTTCGCCCCCCTCTTTCAATGTGATGCACTTCGTTTCTTCCAATTTAGCAAAGTGCTCGTTTGGCTGATTGCTTAGCTTCAACATACTCACTTGGTGACCATCGCGCGCTAGACATGCAGCCGCGGTAGAACCTCCGTGTCCTGAACCAACAATCGTAATATTCAATTATATTTCCCCTTTCTTGTGAAATTATTCACAATGTAGAACAAAAAAATGTTGATTGATCTCAACTACTCTATTTTATCATAGTTTCCATTAAAAAACTATTTTGCTTGATTTGTCTAAAAACAAAGCATCCTTTGCGGATAAAAAGTCTCGATAACCCCTATCGGCTTCGAGACTATTATCGACTAGTCTCCTTGTACAGGATTGGCAATCTTCCCTGCAAACAACAATACGTCCGCTTCTTTATCACGAATTGTGATGAAGAACGGCTTGTTCGCTGTAAATTGGAAAGGTTCTCCCATTGGCGCAGATACCGTATCCATAGCGATGGATGTGACGGCAGCTGCCTCTGTCCCTTTTTCATCCACAGAAAGATAGGTTTTCTGTAGCACCTTGCTCACAAACAATGGATTTTCATCCTCTACTACTAACTTAGATAATTCCGCTCCTTCACCAAATGCTTGCTTCATCCCTAATTCCTGAAGCACATCATTCAGCAGAATTTCATAATCGAGCTGGAACTTCGGTAAACGGACTGTACCTAGTCGTGTTTCAAACGAACCCTTCCAGTTCGTACTGTTTTCTGTAGTCCATGAAGAGAGGAAATCGTCGAGATTCTGCCCCTCTTTCGGGACGTAAATGTCCATCGTCATCTTTCCTTCGTCTCCGTAAGGGAGTGAAACTGCCTGGAACTGATCTGTTTCCAAATAGGGCAGCTCCTCATTCAATTGCATGAATGGAACTTTCGTAAGATTTCCATCTGTGCGCTTGAAATCGTCGTCTTCTGTTGCATTTTCATTGAACGGATAGGACCAGGATGCTTTGAAATAAACAGCATTCAACAGATACATAACTAAGCTATCATCGAGAGGTGCTTGGACAATTTCGTCAATCTTTCCGTTTGTTGCTTGCTGAACCCACTCGTTCATGCGATCTACGGATTTCGAGTCGGTGATGTCCATATCTTGAGCCTCAGCTAAATAGTAGTCTTGTGTAATTTGCTTGAATTTTTCTTGCAACGTGAACCTATCGTTCACCCAAATTGAATTTGCCGTCTTGAGTTTTAACTCCTCGTCTGAACGTTGGAGGTGGTCCAACAATGATGCGTTCGCACGGTTGATGGACTCCGTATCCATTCCCATCACTTGCATCGCATCTTTAATTTCGTCGCGAGTTTGTCCATCCGCTCCGTTTTGAAGCATGGATAATGCCATTAAAAGACTGACTGGAGACACGAATACATTGCCGTCATCATTCGGCTCCGCTTTCGTGACCAGTTGCGCTCCAAGTTCGTTTGTCGGCTCGCTTAATTTCAGGTAATCGTCTTCTCCGAAAGAAACGGCAACTTTATCTGGCTTCGGTTCTTCTTTTTTCATTGGAGCAGGCACCATTCCACACGCCGATAAGACAACCACAGCACTGACTGCCACTGCGAGTACAGCTTTTTTGTACATTGGTCTCATCTCCTTTACTAGATGAGTCGGTTTTGAATCAGACAAGTTACACTTCTTCGTCACATGGCCAAGATGGCAACATGTTGCTAAGAGGCTTGTCTTGTCGGTATCCAAGCACATACTCCGCTTGCATGATCGTATGGATTTCCCGTGTTCCTTCATAGATGACTGGTGCTTTTGAGTTGCGTAAGAATCGCGCGACCGGATAATCGTCTGAATATCCATATGCACCATGGATTTGGAACGCATCGTCTGCGGCTTGATTGGCAAAATCACACGCTTGCCACTTGGCTAACGACGTTTCACGAGTATTACGTAGCCCGGCGTTTTTCATCTCCCCGGCACGATAGACGAGTAAGCGGCTCATTTGATAACCCGCTTCCATCCGCGCGATCATTTGCTGGACGAGCTGATGTTGTCCAATCGGCTTTTCAAATGTGCTGCGTTCTTCACAATATGCAACACTCACTTCCATACACGCCTGAATTAAACCTACTGCACCTGCAGCAACGGTGAAGCGTCCGTTATCCAATGCAGACATAGCGATTTTGAACCCTTCCCCTTCTTTCCCAAGCAAGTTGGAAGCAGGCACACGGACGTCTTCAAAAAATAGCTCGCCCGTGTTTCCGGCTTTAATGCCATATTTATTTTTGATGGCTTTGGATGAAAATCCGGGCATCGTACGCTCGACGATGAACGCAGAAATCCCGTGATGTTTTTTTGATTTATCCGTATAGGCGAAGACGAGGAAATGATCCGCGCTGTCGCATAGTGAAATCCACGTTTTCTGCCCATTTAGCACATAATCGTCACCATCATGGACAGCGGTAGAAACCATCGCAGCAACGTCAGATCCTGCACCAGGTTCTGTCAGTCCGAACGCGCCGACTTTCTCCCCTTTAGCTTGGGGAATCAAATACTTTTGTTTCTGTTCTTCCGTTCCCCATTGCAGCAGAGTCAACGAATTCAGCCCCGTATGAACGGATACCGCGGTTCGGAACGCGGTATCCCCGCGTTCTAGTTCTTCACAAAGAATAGCGAGTGCATTATAGTCCATGCCGCTACCACCATAAATTTCTGGAATACATGTACCCATGAACCCGAGGTCTGCGAGTTCTTTCCAGACCACGGGATCGAAACCGCCTGCTGCATCCCATTTCGCGATATTCGGAAGGATTCGATCATCGACATAACTTCTCACTGTTTTACGCAGCAACTGCTGTTCTTCCGTTAAGTTGAAGTCCATCTCTATTCCTCCTTGCATCCCGCAAATTAAAGTGCGGCTTCACCGGTGTGAATAGTTTCCGTAATGTGGACGCCGCGTTTGCCCATCTCTTCAATATATAGATCTCCAGGAACGATCGATTCAGGTGGATAAACGCCACGTTTTGTAATGGTACCTCCACCAATCATTTGTGCGACGACGGAAATCGTATTCGCTGTCGCAAGAGCCATTGCGGTTTCATTCATATCAATATCTTTGGTCACAGTCATGTTATACTCATAAGTCGCTGTCATGCCGGAAGCTTCCCCGCTTACGAGAACGCGTAGCAATACGGCATCTTTTTTGTCACCAAGCAGCATTTGGGGTGTGAGATGCTCACGCATGACATCGCGAACACGTAACGGCTTTCCATCAACTTGGATGGTCGATTCACGTGATAACAAGCCAAGGTCTACGAGCAATTGGAACTTTTCTGCGTGACCTGGATAACGTAGTGTCTTGTACTCAAGTGTTTGAACGTCTGGGAATGATTCTATAAGTGTGGAAGTTCCGCCTGATGTATGGAAGGCTTCCATGTCGCCGAATTCATCAAAATGAACGGTTTCAATTTCCGAGAGTGACGGCAATTCTAGAACTTTACCGTCTCGTATCACACGTGAAGAATCCGTATAATGGTCAAACACGCCTTCTAATGAAAACACAATGTTGTAGTTAAGTGGAGGTTCTGGATTGACGGGGATGCCCCCTACAAACAAGCGGATGGACTCGACTTTATCCAATTTAGCAGCCCCATGACCTGATAGGATGTTGATCATCCCTGGTGCGACACCTAGATCTGGGATAAGGGTGACGCCGCGTGCTTCTGCTTGTTCTTTCATTTGTAGAACGGCATCTGTCGCACCTCCGATGTGTCCGCCGAGATCTACACTATGAACGCCAGCTGCAATCGCGAGTTTTGCGACCTGCTCGTTGAATGTATAGAACAGTGCATTGATAACGACGTCACCGAGTGAAATGACTTCACTCAATTGCAGTTCATTACGAGCATCGAGTACTAAAATACTGAGTTTGTCGGACAAGAGTTCATCTGCAAAATGTTCTGCTTTTCTAACGTCTTGATCCGCTAAATAGACAGCTGTCACCTCATCATTTTTCACCAAGTCTCGAACGGCTTCTTTACCCATTAACCCTGCACCTAATACGACGACTTTCATCCAATCATCCTCCTTTTAGTTGTTATCGATCTGGGCCCGCTGCAACTTACCGCTGAAATCAACGTAAATGCTCTTCCACTCAGTAAAGACGTCAAGCGCCGCAACGCCTGAGTCCCGATGGCCATTTCCTGTTCCCTTCGTTCCGCCAAATGGCAAGTGGATCTCAGCGCCAGTTGTTCCAGCGTTCACGTAGACGATTCCTGTATCAAGGTCACGTTGTGCTTGGAAGATTTTGTTGACGTCTCTTGAGAAAATTGAGCTGGACAAGCCATATACCACACTGTTATTCACTTCGATTGCTTCTTCTAAGCTACTGATTTCAATGAGCGAAATGACAGGTCCGAAGATTTCTTCTTGTGCAAGGCGACTATCCGCCGCAACGTCTGTGAAGAGTGTCGGTTCAAAGTAGTGTCCACCTGTGTAATGACCCTCTGTCAGCGTATTTCCACCTGCCAGTAGTTTTGCTCCTTCTTCTTTTCCAACGTTGACGTAATAGCTGATTTTCTCGAGTGATTTTGCGTTAATGACAGGACCAATTTTGTTAGATTCGTCTGCCCCATCGCCAATCGTCAAGCCTTTCATGGCTTCTAGCAACTTCTGCTCAAGTTCCTGCTTTATATCCGTATGCGCGATGACCCGGCTACATGCCGTGCAACGCTGACCCGCGGTACCAAATGCGCTCCAAAGGATGCCTTCAACTGCGAGGTCAATGTCCGCGTCGTCCATGACGATAATCGCGTTTTTGCCGCCCATTTCAAGCGAGACTTTCTTCAAATGACGACCGCCCAGTTCCGCGACACGTCTCCCTGTTTCCGTTGAGCCGGTGAATGAAACAACACGGACATCCGGATGCTCAATCATCGCTGTTCCAACTGTGCCGCCGCTTCCGAATACGACGTTGGCCACCCCGGCAGGCAAGCCGGCTTCCTCAAAGATGAGTGCCATTTCATACGCCATCATCGGTGTTTCAGTCGCGGGTTTCCAGATGAATGTGTTGCCCGCAACGATTGCAGGGAACGATTTCCAAGTGGCAATCGCAACCGGGAAATTCCACGGGGTGATCAACCCGACGACGCCGATTGGCGCACGGACACTCATCGCGAATTTGTTATCAAGTTCAGATGGCACTGTTTCACCGAAGAGACGGCGGCCTTCGCCTGCCATATAATAGGCCATGTCGATGCCTTCTTGGACTTCACCGCGCGCTTCTTCTATGACTTTCCCCATTTCTTTTGTGAGTACTTGAGAAAGATGCTCTTTCTTTTCTATCATGATGCGTCCTATTTCATATAAGTAATCTGCCCGTTTAGGTGCAGGAACCCGTGACCACTTTTTTTGTGCCGCTTTCGCTGCTGCGACTGCTTGGTTGACGTCATCTGCTGTAGATAGACGCACGTCTGCAATTGTTTTTCCGTTCGCAGGGTTTTTTACTGCTGTATAGTCCGCTCCTGTATCTGTTCCCCATTGTCCATTGATGTAGTTGTTCAGTTTCATTGCTGCATTCCCCTCTCCAAATAGGTTGATAGATTTGTAAGCCCTTTCATACTCTATTCGACAGCAACTAGATATTTCCTTTCATTTGTATTTCGAAGATTCTGATCCCACTATTCATGTTATGAGCATTTACTGGAGTTTATGAGCATTTTCACAAGTTTATGAGCACTTTTCAAGATTTATGATCACTTTTCAAGGTTTATGAGCATCTAACGGTATTGTTCAACTATCCTCAGAACGGATTCCATACAAAAAGCCCTTTACTGGAGTTTTTTCCAGTAAAGGGCTTTCGATTATGCTTATTTGTTATCTAGTGGTGCTTCAACTCGTGCTTCAGCTGGTGATTCAGTCATTGCTTGTTCACTGAACTTCGGTGGTTTGACACGTTTGATGAAGAACGTTAAGACAAGCGCCACTCCAGCAATTATCGTGGAGATGAAGAACGAATGGTTAATCCCCTCCATTTGGGCTTGCTGACCTACTTGCACTTTGAATGCTGCCAATCCTGCTGCATCCGTCGGAATATTCCCTGAAGCGGCTGCATCTTGCGCGATTTGGGCACCAGACGATTCAGCGCGTTTCGTCATCACGGTTAATAAAATTGCGGAACCAATCGCACCGGACACTTGCTGAACGGTACTGTTCATCGCCGTACCATGTGGATTTGAAGCCATTGGCAACTGGTTCATACCATTCGTCATAATCGGCATTGTCACCATCGAGAGTCCGAACATCCGAGCTGTGTAAATGGCCATCAATTCGTAATAACCTGTATCCATTTGAAGCTGGCTGAGCATATATGTTGTAAGGACTGTAATTGAAAGACCCGTAATCGCGAGTCCTTTTGGTCCGTATTTATCAAACAACTTCCCTGTAATCGGGGACATGAATCCCATGAGAACTGCACCCGGTAACATGAGCAATCCAGAATCGAGTGGTGAAATGTGACGCACACTCTGTACGTAAAGTGGTGTCAGGATCATCCCTGAGAACATCGCCACTGATACGACAACTGAAATTACAGAAGACAAGGCAAACATCGGATGTTTGTAGATACGGAAGTCGAGCATTGGTTCTGATTTCCGTAATTGGCGCGTAACGAATACGACTAGAGCGATGGCTCCGATGATGATCGGACCAAGGACCTCAAGTGCCGTCCATCCTTTACTTCCTGCCGAGCTGAATCCGTACAACAAGCCACCAAATCCAATACTTGAAAGGAAAATTGAAAAAGTGTCCACTTTCACTGGTTTGTTTGGTGTGATGTTACGAAGTTTAATCATTGCAAACACGATTGTAAATAATGCGATTGGCAAGACGATGATGAACAACGCACGCCATGAGTAGTGTTCAACGACGAATCCTGAGAGAGTCGGTCCAATCGCAGGAGCCGTAAACATGACGAGTCCAAAATAGCCAAGTGCCTGCCCGCGTTTTTCAATTGGAAAGGCAACGAGCATAACGTTCATTAGTAGTGGCATAAGCAAAGCGGCACCCGCTGCTTGGATCATCCGTGCTGCTACTAGTAACGCGAAGTTCGGCGTGATAATCGCCAAAAATGTCCCCAAAGAAAACAGAGTCATCGCTGTCAAGAATAGATTACGGTTCTTGAATTTGAGAATAAAAAAAGCACTGGCTGGCATCATAATACCGCCGACAAGCATGTAGCCAGTCGTTAACCATTGCACTTGAGAAGGCTCTATCTTAAATTCATCCATAATTGTAGGGAGCGCAATATTGAGCAATGTATTGTTTAGTATTGCGACAAAGGCACCTATGAATAGGATGATGATTATGCCATACGGTGGCTTTTCATGCATTTTCTTAATATGGTCTTTAGTTTCCATCTATTAATTCCTCCATTTAACTGTTAATTCCTTACTTAAAAAACATCATGAAGAACAGTTTATACTCATAGTCCAAAAAAATCAATATAAAAATATTAATGAATGAATTTCATTGATAAATGTACATTTTGATAGTAGACTGTCGGTATATTAACTAACAAAAAGGTGATGTAATGAACGAGCGGAAATTGAAAGTCATTCTAGCTGCGCAGCAAGTTTTTCAAGAAAAAGGGATTGTTGCAACTTCAGTTCAAGATATCTTAAATGCAGCAGGTATTTCCAAAGGGACATTTTATAACTATTTCACATCTAAGAATGAATGCTTGTTAGCAATTTTGGAAATGGCAAATGAAGAATCGATTACTAGACGACGAAAATTACTTCTTGGGCAAGACCGTACGGATAAAACAATTTTCGCCTTGCAAATTGTAACCCGCGCGCATGTCGATCGAGAACGTAATTTACTTCCTATATATGAGGCAGTTTTCTTTTCTAACGACGACGAAATGAGATCTTTTGTTAAGAAACAGTATCTTTCTGAAATCTCCTGGCTATCAGGGCGATTGCTCGAAGTATATGGTCCTGAATCCGAACCATACAACGCGGACGGTGCAGTGATTCTTGTCGGCATGATGCAACACATTCATCATTTCGTAAAGATTGGTGGTCGAGAAAAAAATGCATTCCATTATGATCAGCTCGTTCCATTTGCCATTCGACGGCTTGATGATATTATGGCCGGAATGATATCGAGTGGTGACAAGTTGCTCGGAAAGGCTCTTCTAGAAAAGTTAACGTACGCGGACAATGAAGATGCTAAAGAAGTGTTAATGAGTGATTTACGTACCATGCTTACTCGTTTCGAGAAGGACCGGGAAGAAAAAGGAATAGAATATATAACGTTTCTGTTGGAAGAACTCGTTACTGGAAATAGTGGTCCAACAATTCTGGAATCCGTTACGACTTCGTTCCTAGCACATTATTCCACTACAACTTATGCTGATAAAATCTCTAAGTTGTGTTGCCAAATTAAAGTAGTGAAAGATCTTCGCGCAAAAGGTTCATGCCGCACAAATAATTGAAACCTTCCCCCTGTCAATAACGTATAACTGAGTAACAAATTTGAATCTCGGAGGAACTGACAATGAACAATCACGAAATCGATTACAAGATTCACGGCGATGATATGCAGTTTGTAGAAGTTGAGCTAGATCCGCAGGAAACTGTCGTAGCAGAAGCCGGTGCGCTCATGATGATGGAAGACCACATTGAAATGGAGACGATCTTCGGTGATGGTTCCGGCAGTGGTGGTGGATTGTTCGGCAAAATCATGGGAGCAGGAAAGCGTGTGCTAACAGGTGAAAGTTTGTTCATGACGACATTCACAAATACTGGATCCGAAAAGCGTCATGTGTCATTCGCCTCTCCTTATCCTGGAAAGATTATTCCGATGGATTTAAGTGAGCATAGTGGGAAAATCATTTGTCAGAAGGATGCGTTTCTAGCAGCAGCTAAAGGTGTATCTGTAGGAATCGAGTTTCAGCGGAAGCTCGGCACGGGCTTCTTTGGTGGTGAAGGGTTCATTATGCAGAAGCTGGAAGGCGATGGTCTAGCATTTGTACATGCAGGTGGGACAATCATTGAGAAGAAACTACAGCCAGGTGAATCATTGCGTGTCGATACAGGCTGTCTTGTTGCGATGACGCATGATGTGGATTACTCAATCGAGACGGTCAAAGGTGTGAAAACTGCACTTTTCGGTGGAGAAGGATTGTTCTTCGCAACGCTTCGCGGACCAGGAACTGTATGGATTCAATCACTTCCGTTCTCTCGTCTTGCGAGCCGGGTATTCGCTTCCGCTCCTCAAGTGCCAGGAGGCAGTTCTAAAGGCGAAGGTAGTGTCGCCGGTGGATTGTTCGATTTATTAGGTGGAAAATAATTTTAGATGATAACGAAAAGCTGCCCGCAAATGCGGACAGCTTTTTTTGTTAGTTTTGTGGAGTTTATTTGCCTGGAGCGCTGACTTAATGAGCACTTTTCATCTTTTATGAGCATTTCCTATGATTTATGAGCACTTCCTAAGAGTTATGAGCACTTTTCATGATTTATGAGCATTTCCCAAGAGTTATGATCACTTTTCATGGTTTTTGAGCACTTTCCAAGAGTTATGATCACTTTTCATGATTTATGAGCACTTTCCCAGAGTTATGATCACTTTTCATGAT